>CALUQL010000092.1 GCA_944322895.1 Candidatus Gastranaerophilales bacterium | reverse complement strand
GTAACTTTTACAGCATCAGCAACAGCATCTATACCTCTTAAAAGACCTTTGCGTGCTTCTTCATCAAATATAATCTTCTTAGCCATTTTATTTTCCTCTTAATAAAATTTCCTACTCAATAACACCTAAAACATCAGAAACTGACATTATTTTTAATGTTTCATCTGAAACTTTTACATCAGTACCTGCATATTTTGCAAAAAGAACAATCTCACCAACTTTTACATCCATTGGCTCACGTTCACCTTTTTCAGTCATTTTACCTGTTCCTACTGCAATTACTTCGCCCTTTTGAGATTTTTCTTTTGCACTGTCAGGTATAAATATACCACCTGATGTTTGTTCAGCATCTTCAATAACTTTAATAACAATTTTGTCACCTAATGGTCTTATTGTCATAATTATTTCCTCCTTTTGACTCCCTATCAATATCTATTTATACAACCTATTTCTTGTTTTCATAAAAATATTAATGAAAAATTAATTATTTAAAACAACCAATCTAAACAAATTTTTATAAATCTTTCCCTAGCTTGAAGAAACAAGTCCTCTGCATGACAACAATTTTCAAATAATTCATATTTCTTTGGGCATTTTGCTTTATTATACAATGCTTCTGTATGCCAAGAACAAACAGTAGGATCTTTTTCACCGGCAAGAAACAATGTTGGACATTTTACTTTTTCTATAATATCAATCGGATTTATCTTCTCCCTATTTATTAAACTAGGACGAATTGAAACCCATCTTTTTAGCTCACACTTTTGCAAAGTAGGTATCCAAGCTTCCTTTTTCCATACTTTATTTTCAATTTTGCTGAAGCAAGTAGGAGCACTAACTGCAATTATTTTATCAATGCAGTCAAATTTTGAACCGGCTATTAAAACTAATGCAGCTCCAAGCGAAAATCCCATTAAATATATTTTCTTATATCTTTGCTTCGCATATTCTATTACAACAGAAATATCTTCTACTTCTTTACTTGTAAATGTATAAAAGCCATTGCTTCTACCATGACCTCGAAAATCCATTGTTAAAATATCTGATTGGTTATTAAAAATTTTACTCATTTCAAGAAAAGATTTACTATCTTTAGTCATAAACCAACCAGGAGCCAAAATAATAACACTATCAAAATCTTTATTGTAATGATTTACTGCAATATCAATTCCATCTTTTGTTTTTAATTTTATTTCTTTCATTGCTTTTTCCAAATTATTCATTAAATTTTTATCATAAATAAAATTAAGATTAAATACATTTATTCTTATATCTAAATATGATTATTAACAATTAAAACTATTACAATTTTTTACATTTAAATTAAAAAACTAAAGTTTAAAAAAATAATGTCGAAGTTCAAATTATCAGAGATAATTAGGATTAGAAAATGAAAAACAAAATTATTATCCCGACAAGTAATATTTCAGACGGTGTAGAATTCTTTTTAAGAGGAGCAAAAAAACGTCGTTCTATGGCAATTGCAAGTGTTAGACAAGTAAACACGGATATTGGCGTAAACTTAAGACTTGTTGCAGTCAAATAGTTTCGTGAGAGATTTAAAGACCGTCATTCTGACGGTCTTTTCGTTTTTATTTATTTCTCTTACTTTTTATATTTTCTTCTGGAGATAATTCCGCTTTGGGTTTATTTATAATTAACAGAATTTCATTTTCTCCAGCCATTTTTAAATTATTTCTTGCAATAGATTCAAGAGTTGTTTGAGAATTATAATTTTCTATCTCTGATTTTAGTTGCTTATTTTTATCTAACTCTTCATTTCTTTTTTCTTCTAAACCACGAATTTTAGATACAAAATTTATATTTTTATTTATATTATTCACAGCACTAACTGCCAACTCTATAATACAAATAATTAATACAAAAGTAAGAAGAGAATAATGTATTTTCTTCTTTCCAATTTGCTTACTTGAATTTTCTATATTATTAACTTTTTTTTGATATTCAGGCATATAGAAATTATACTCTATAAAATTAACTTATACAATTTGTATTGATAAATAAAGCTAAGTTTGTTAAATAAGACAAAAATATTGTATAATTAATTTGATACATATAAAGGAGTTTCATATGGCTAAAGATTGCAGTTTTGATATTGTTTCTGAATTTGATAAACAAGAACTCGTAAATGCTGTTGATCAGGTTAAAAGAGAATTAACAACAAGATTTGATTTAAAAGGTTCAAACTCTGATGTAATTTTAGATTCTGATAAATCAATAACAATAACTACTAATGATGAAATGAAACTAAAAAATATACTTGATATTCTTCAATCAAAAATGATAAAAAGAGGATTAAGCATAAAAATTTTAGATGCACAGCAAATTGAAAATGCACTTGGCGGAAATGTAAGACAAGTTTTCAATTTAAAAAAGGGATTAACACAAGAACTCGCAAAAAAGATTGTGGCAGATATAAAAAATACAAAACTAAAAGTTCAAGCTTCTATACAAGGAGAACAAGTAAGAGTCTCCGGTAAAGATAAAGATGACTTACAAGCTGTAATTAAAATGCTTAGAGAAAAAGAAGATAATTACGAAATACCACTTCAATTTCAAAACTATAGATAATGAACTTTTTGTGGCATTATATAGTTATATAATAATATAGAAAAAGGGTAATCGTGAATAAAAAAATAATAAAATATATATTATCAATGATTTTAATGTCTTTTTCAACATCAATGTGTTTTGCGTATTATGAAGGAATGTATACACAGTCTCTAAGTGTTGGAGAAAAGAATCCAACCGAACCAAAAACAGAATCAAGCCAAAACTTTTCTTATGAAAAACTACCGGGAGAAAAAATAAAAAAGACGGTAGAAACAGAAGATAATGATGACTATAAAAATATGACATTCACTCCATATTATTATATCAATAATTATAACAACAATAATATATATAGAATTGGACCATATTACAGAAATGGGGTATATTCAACAGGAGGATTTAATTACAAGGGATTTTCTTATAATTATGGTATTGGTAAAAAACCAATATATATAAAAGTTCCGGTTGGACCACTGCCTCCTCCTCCAGGACAAAAACCTCCACATCATAAACCTGATACTCCGGGAAATGGTCATCATAATCATTCGCTTCAAAAATAACCACAATAATAAAAAACAGGACTCTAAAGAGCCCTGTTTTTTTATTCCCTATTAAATATTAATATCTATAATGAGCAAATGCTTTGTTAGCTTCAGCCATTTTGTGAGTATCCTCACGTTTTTTACAAGCTGCACCAACTCCATTTGAAGCATCCATTAATTCATTAGTTAATTTCTCAACCATAGATTTTCCACTACGTTTTTTTGCAGATTCAATAATCCAAGTTGAACCTAAAACCATTCCTCTATCAGCTTTTACTTCTAATGGAACCTGATATGTAGAACCACCGATTCTTCTTGCTTTAACTTCTAATAAAGGAGTTGCATTTGTTAATGCTTTTTTGAATACTTCTAAAGGTTCATCTTTTGTTTTTGTCTTTATGTTTTCTAATGTTGAATAAAAAATTCTTTCTGCTACTGATTTTTTACCACGTCTCATTAATCTGTTAATAAAACTAGCGATATCAACGCTATTATATACAGCATCAGGAGCAGGTATTCTTCTTGCAGGTTTACTACGTCTTGACATTATAAATCACCTTTCCTATTTTTTCTTAGCTCTTTTAGCGCCGTATTTAGATCTTGATTTCATTCTATTTGCAACGCCTGCTGTATCTAGTGTACCTCTAACTATATGATATCTTACACCTGGTAAATCCTTTACCCTTCCACCTCTGATTAAAACAACAGAGTGTTCTTGTAAATTGTGTCCGATACCTGGAATATATGAAGTAACTTCAAATCCGTTTGTTAATCTTACCCTTGCTACTTTTCTTAGTGCAGAATTTGGTTTTTTAGGAGTTGTAGTATAAACTCTTGTACAAACACCTCTTCTTTGAGGGCAATTTGTTAACGCCGGTGATTTAGTCTTATCAGTTGTTCTTTTACGTTCTTTACGTACTAACTGTGCTATTGTTGGCATGTTTTCTCCTTGTTTGTTTATTTATTACAGTGATTAATTTTCAGCACAAACTTAACCACTCATTTTACTTTCTTTTATAGTGATACTACAAGCAAAAACCATTGTCAACAATATAGATTGCAATATCTAAAGATAAATTAATATTAAGTTATTTTCTAATCTTTCTTTTTTAAAGCATTATCAAGTGCTATTTCCAATGTTGCAATTTTTCTTTGCAAGGCTTCTTTATCATCAGTATCAATTTCGTTTTGTTGAGATAATTTTTCATTTTTTCTCGCATAAAACTCAATTTGGTCTTTATATCTTTGTCCCAACACAAAAGAATATACAAAACCTGAAAAAATTCCGAATATATATATTGCTATTATTACAAAGAATGTATTTAATATTACAATTGTACCATCTAATGAAATACAGATTTGCGCAGTAGTATTTGTTTTATAGTTTATATAAGCTAAAAACAAAATTACACAAAACAAGATTGATTCTATTAAAGATAAAAATATTCTTTTTTTCATTTTTGATTACTCCTTAAATATTTTAAGACCTTTTCTATATCACTATCAGGCTTTATTTCAAGACTAATTATATCATTTTTATTTAAAGTCGCAAATTGAAGACTATATGATTGAAGCACCTGCTGCGTTGTTTTTACTTTAAAAGGATTTTTATTATATAAAGAGTCATTAACTATTGGATGTCCAATATGTGACATATGAACTCTTATTTGGTGAGTCCTTCCTGTTTTTAGTTCTAATTCAATATAGGAAAAACCTTTAAATTGTTCTAATACCTTATAATAAGTTATAGCTTGCTTTCCACCATCAAAAACTCCCATTTTTTCAGGTTTAGATGGATTTCTTGATATAGGTGCATCTATTATTCCTGAATTCTGTTCAAAATTTCCGTGCACTACTGCCAAATATTTTCTTTTTGCAGATTTTGTTCTAATTTGCTCAGCTAAAAATTCATGTGCTGTATTGTTTTTTGCTATCATTATTAGACCGGAGGTATTTCTGTCCAGTCTATGAACAATCCCTGGTCGCATTATTCCGTTAACATCTGATAAACCTTCATAACCATATTTATATAAAATAGCATTTACTAATGTGCCTGTTGTTTCTTTAACTGTAGGATGTGTAATCATGTTTTTTGGTTTATTTATAACTGCTACATTTTCATCCTCATATACAATTTCTATATAAATATTTTCAGGTGGAATAATAACATTAAATTCTTCACTCAGTTCAACACATACTTCATCATCATTTTTTACTTTATATGATGGTTTTGCAATTTTAGAATTAACATAAACCTGTTTCTTATCAATTAAATTCTGAACTTGAGACCGTGAAGAAAATTCTTGTTGCTTAGACAAAAAAGCATCCAACCTCATTGGTTCATTTAAAGATTGGACACTGAATACATATTTTTTTGTCATACTATATACCTATCTTTTAGTTAATAAAGAAAGCATTAAACCTATAGCACCAACAACTATCATAATATCAGGAACATTAAAAACCGGAAAGTCTTGTAAAAAATCACAGTGTATATAATCAATTACATATCCTTGATTGATACGCTCAATCATATTCATTGTTATACCTGCACTTAAAGCAGCCATAGCAGAAACTGCTGTTTGTGTAATTTTACCAGATGCAATTAAAACAATAAAGGTAATTAATGCTACAGCAATAAAGGAAGCAGTAATAATCATCTCTGACTGGTTCGAAAACAAATTAAATGCAGCACCTGTATTATGTACTTCATATAAAGTCAACATTCCATTACCAACCTGCTTGGTCGGAGAAGCTTCTAACGCCATCATTACAACGGTTTTAACACCAAATGCAACAATTGCAAATAATATCCACAAAATAAAGTACTTAACAATTGTAAAAATATCAATTAATGGTTCTTTAGTTTTTTGTTGTCTTGACATCCTTTATCTCCTTATCGAATTTAACATTTTTATTTACAGATAAAACATTAACTCTTCTCATCACAAAAGCCATACCAGTCATATTGAGAACAACTGATGGAGGTTCAATTTGCGCTCTGGTTATTGCAATTGAGATTGTTGCATATTCATTATTATTTTCAGTATTTGCTTTTAAAATTCTTGATAATGATTCTGACTTAATACTTCTGAAAACATCTTTCGCCTGGACTTGTGGATATACAATAGGTTCATTTACTATAGAACCAACAGCAAAAACTCCATCTGGTGTTTTTGTTGTAATCGAAATTTCATACTCTGAACCTTCAGGAACTGTTTGAGGAGCAACAACATCAACGACCATATTCTTTGCTTCCCCGTACTTTAACTCAACCTTTTCTGAATTTACATAACTTGCAACAATTTTCCATTTATTACCTTCTTTTTTTAGGTAATCTGTATAATATATTTCAGAAGAGATTGTTCCTGTATCTTGTAATTTATCAATTACCTTTATTGTCTCACCCGTAGCGATTTCATACGCTTTTACAACAGCATAATTCCCATCTACTTTAATACTTTCTATGTCTGTCACATAAGAAACATCTTTATACGCACCTGATGCCATTTCCATCATCTTAAATATAGTTTTTTTATTAAAACCATCATTATTTATAAAATCATCAGAATACAATTCTTTTAGTTTTTCTATATTATTTTTAGAAGAGTATCTATTATACTTTTTAAAAAAACTAATTATTTGTGACTCAGGACTTCTTTTAAATTTATCTCTAAAACTAACCTTTTTTATGATATCTGTTTCTTCAATATCTTCATCATATGCTTCTACTGTAATATTTGTATTAACATCTTTCTGGGGAATGGCAGATACAGCATAAGAAAGATTATTTACTGATAACATAATCCCTAAAATGAAAGCGAAGTATAATATTTTTGTTTTTTTCATTTTATTACTGTTCCTCTCTGTTTCTATACATTAAACAGAATACAAAATCAGTACCTACTAATAATAAGTTTATAATATATAACCAAAAAACGATATCCACAGAATTCAGTATTTTATTAATAATTCCACAAATATA
>CALUQL010000091.1 GCA_944322895.1 Candidatus Gastranaerophilales bacterium | reverse complement strand
TTTATATCTGATTTTAGATTATATGATTTATTCAAAACTCCTGATATATTTGAATTTAAAGACAATTTACCTTTTGTTATTGTAAATGGCAAATCTTTATCTATATCAAACAAATTAACAATATTATTTAAATTTAAATCATTTGAAGAAGCATTAATATCAAAAGAAACATCTTCATTTACAACTCCATTGATAATTATAGGAGTTTTATTTACTATAGCCTCTGCTTTTTCTATTAATATCTTATTATTATTTAAATTAACAAAAGCATTTATTCCCGATACAGAATAAGGCAAAGATTCATGTTTTACAGCAGCATTCACAACTCTTGCATTTCCATATGATTTTAATTTTTTAAAATCTGAACTTAACCTAAAATCAGCATCCAATAAACCAGTCACTTTTATATCATTTATTGGATTTGGAATATTTAAAATTTCAGTAACTCCTGAAATTATTTTTGTTAAATTAGCTAAATTTATATTCTTTGCTTTTGTTGTAACATCAATTGTTCTTTTCTTTCCAAAAGAAAAAATTCCATTTAATTCTGCACTATCAGTTTTGGAAGTATGAATTATTGAATCAATTTTAACTTCTTGACCATTAAAAACTAAATCAACATTATTATCTGATAAAACAACATCATCAAGTTTTAATGATAAATCACTAACATTGAGATTCCCATATACATTGCTATCCGAATCAATTTTTAAGTGACCTAATATATTTCCTTTAACATTAGAATCGAAAATTGTTTTAAACGGAGAAAATGAAAATTGAGGTTTTTCTGTATTTAATGATGAAATTACATCAATATCATATTTTATATATTCATTTTTGTTTTCGTAAAGTGCACCTTTTAATGCAAAATGAGCTTTATCATTCAATTTTAAATTCTTCAAAAGTAACTTATCACCCTCTAAATAAAATGTTTTATTTATGGATTCATCATGAAATTTAATTTTATATCTTTCGCAAACTGTATCATGCACTAAATTATCAAGTTTAAAACCGTTTGTATTGACAGTCTTATTTATATCTATGTATTTTTCCAGAGAAGTTGAAAAATCCTTGTACAACGTAATATTAATTATAGGTCTTGTTAATTTGGCATCCTTTATAACAATTCGTTTAAAAATTAACGGAAAGATTTTAACTTTTAAATCAACTTCTTTTAATTTTAGAAAAACTTCATTATCAGGATAAAGAACAAGTGTATGAAACATATGAATTTTCAAATACGGAGTTAAACTTTTTTTAAATGAAATATCTTCACATAAAACTTTAAATCCGGTTTCTTTTTCAATAGCCTCAGAAACTGTGTTTTTATATTTGTTTAAATCAACAACATTAGGAACAATAAGCAAGGCAGAATAATATAGTGCACTACAGGAAACCGCACAAAAAAGAACACCTAATGTTATTTTTTTCCATTTTTGCATATTTTGTTTTTACTTATTTATAGCTGCACTACCACCGACAATTTCTGTCAGTTCTTGAGTTATCATTGCTTGACGAACCTTATTATAATCAATAGTCAACATTTGAATCATTTCTTCGGCATTATCACAAGCAGCGGACATTGCTGTCATCCTTGATGCTAACTCACTTGCTATAGATTCTAACATAGCTTGAAAAATTATGCTTGATATAAATAGAGGAACTAATTCTGATAATACAGACGGTAAACTCGGTTCAATTTCCATATCTGTATACTCTTCCTTAGTATAATCAAAATCAATATCATCAAGAGGAAGAATATCCCATTTTTCAACAGAATATGACATCATATTTCTAAAACGGGTAGTAATGATTTCCATAGAATCAATATCGCCGTTAACAAAAGAACGAGCCATATCAGAAGCAACTAATCGAGCTTGCGATGATGTTGGTGTTTCACTAAATGTCAAATACGTTTGTGTTATTTTAAAGCCTTTATCATCTGCAACACGTTTTAAAGCATTATAGCCTTTCTGACCGACAATAAATAATTCACATCCAATACCTTTATCTTTATAATCTTGGACAACTTTCAAAGTATATCTGACTAAATTTGCATTAAAAGCACCTGATAAGCCTTTATTAGATGTTATTACCAATAACCCTACATTCTCTATTTTTCTTTCTGATAATAAGACAGGATAATTATTTAAAGGTTCCTTAAAACTAGCTTGAGCAGACTCTATTGCGCATACAGAATGTAACAGACGATAGAACATTTTTTCCAGTTCAAATGTAAATGGCCTTGATGCTTTCACTTTATTTTCAAACTTTTTAACTTTTGCAGAAGCAACCATTTTCATAGCACGTGTAATTTTTTGCGTACTTTTTATTGAATTTATTCTTGTTCTTATCTTTTTTAAATTTGCCATTTTTTACCTATTTAAAGAAATTTGTTTTATAATTATTTAATTTTTCAGTTAGAGCAGTTTTATCTTCTTCAGAAAGTTTCTCACCTGCATTTAATCTGTCAGATAAATCTTTCATATTAGCATCGAAGAAATCAAACCATCCTTGTTTAAATTCTTTAATTTTAAGATTATCAACATCATCTAACATTCCTTCATTGGCAGCAAATAAAATGCTAACTTGCTGTGCTACGCTTAATGGAGAATATTGAGGCTGTTTCAGAACTTCAACAAGCTTTTGACCTCTTGTTAATTGATCTTTTGTTGCTTTATCCAAATCGCTTGCAAATTGGGCAAATGCTTCAAGTTCTCTGTATTGAGCCAAATCAAGTCTTAATTTACCTGCGACTTGTTTAATACCTTTAGTTTGAGCAGCACCACCAACACGAGAAACTGATATACCGGCATTTATTGCAGGTCTTGTACCTGAGTTAAATAAATTTGACTCTAAGAAAATTTGTCCATCTGTAATAGAAATTACATTGGTTGAAATGTATGCAGAAACATCTCCTGCTTGAGTTTCTATAATAGGAAGAGCAGTTATACTACCACCACCCAACTCATCATTTAATTTACAAGCTCTTTCAAGTAATCTTGAATGTAAATAGAATACATCTCCAGGGTATGCTTCTCTTCCTGAAGGTCTTTTTAATAACAAACTCATTGCACGATATGCCTGTGCATGTTTTGAAAGATCATCATATATAATTAAACAATGTTTTCCTTGATCCATAAATTCTTCTGCGATTGCACAACCTGCAAATGGCGCAATATATTGTATAGGGGCAGATTCATTAGCCGGAGCACTAACTATAATAGTATATTCCATTGCACCAAAATTTTCTAATGTTTTTGCTAATTGAGCAACTGTAGATGTTTTTTGACCAATTGCAACATAAATACAAATTACATCTTTGCCTTTTTGGTTAATAATAGTATCAATTGCGATAGCAGTTTTACCAGTTTGTCTGTCTCCAATTATAAGTTCTCTTTGTCCTCTTCCAATAGGGGTTAAAGCATCAATAGCAGTTAAACCTGTTTGAAGTGGTTCGCATACAGATTTTCTTGTTACAATTCCGGGTGCAACTCTTTCAATAGGTCTTGTTTTTGAACAAACAATATCACCGTTACCATCAATAGGGACACCCGTTGGGTCAATAATTCTACCAAGTAAAGCTTCTCCTACAGGTACTGAAGCTATTCTTCCTGTAGTTTTGACAATCGTTCCCTCTTTTATATGAGTATATTCTCCAAGTATTACAACACCAACATTATCTTCTTCAAGATTCAATGCAATACCTAAAGTTCCTTTACCATCTTCAAACTCTACAAGTTCTGATGACATTACATCTGATAACCCATATACCTTTGATATACCATCAGCAACTTCTATTACTGTACCAATGTTTTTTACTTCTAATTTTGATTCATAATTTTGAAGTTTTTCTTTTATTATCGATGTTATTTCATCAGGATTAATTGTTACCATAGCTGTTTCCCTTTGTTAATTGTTTTTTCATAGTTTCAAATTTTGTTTTAAGGCTGCAGTCGATTGTCTTATCACCAATTTCTATTATCAAACCGCCTATTATTTTTTCATCTTTAATATATTCAGGCTGAACTGTTTTCATAAGTTTATTTTGTAATTTTTCTACTATTTTTTGTTTTTGAGTTTCATCAAGATCTATTGCTGAAATTATTAAAGGTTTAACTATATTATTTGCCTCATTATATATTACTGAATACTGATTTATAATTTCATCTAATACATTTAATCTGTTTGAATCAATCAGTATAAATATAAAATCAATTGTTATTTTATCTGTATGAATAGAAAATATTTTATCCGCAATGGCTTTTTTATCCTCTATTTTTACAACCGGATTCAACAAAGCATTAGCCAATTCGGGATTTGTATTTATAGTCTCTGCTATAAACAATAAATCATTATATACTTTATCTGCTTTATCAGCTTCTACTGCTGATTCTAACAATGCATTTGCATATTTTCGAGCTATTTTTATATTTTTTATGTCGCCGATTTTCATAGATTTATCCTATCAAGTTCAGAAATCGCATTATCAATATATTTTTTATGCAAATCCTGATTAGAGTTTAACTGATTTATAGTATTTTGCTGAACTAATTCTACAGATTTTTCAGAAAGAATTCCAACCAACTTAGACTTGAATTTTTTAGTTTCAAGATTCAAGAGCCTTTCTGCATTGTTTAATATATCTTGCTTTTGTGTCTCTATTTCTATGCGAATTTTTTCACTTAAACTCTTTACACTATTATCCGCACTTCTGTTTATATTATCAATTTCTGATGGCAATTTTGCTATTTTGTCATTTATATTTTTGAGTTCTTTCTCTGCATCAAGTTTCTCATTTTCTGATTCATCAACGTATGATTTTATTTCATTAGACAACTTTTCAATTTTTTGTTTCAAATTGAATTTTCTGACTAAATACACTATTATAGCCACTACTAAAATAAAATTAAAAATATTAGATTGTAATAATAAATGAAAAAAATCAGACATATCAGACCTGTTCTTCTTTTATTTGTGATTTGTTTATAAGCTCTGAATTTATATCATCACCCAAAAGCTTATCAGAAATATCTTTAGCTATATCAACAATACTATCCTTTAAAGTTTCCTTTGCATCAATTGCTGAATTTTTTAAGTTTTCTTTTTGCTTTGAGATATTTTCCAATAATTCATTTTTGTATTCAGATATAACATGAGAGCGTTCTTGCTTTAACTTTTGGGATTCTTGTGCAACTTTCTGTCTGGCTGAATTTCTTGATTTTTCAAGTTCATCATTTCTATATTTTATTTTTTTATCTGTCTCTTCTGATGTATTTTTCGCACTTGTGAAATTGTTTTCAACCAGTTTTTGACGTTCTTGCATAATATTTAATATTGGCGCATAGAAAATCTTATTCATTATAAAAATGAATACAAGAAAACTAATTACCACAATTAAAAATGTTGCATCGAATTCCATATTATTTCCTATTTAAATGAAAGTATAAGTGCAATTAATAAGCCATAAATACCGCAAGCTTCAGCTAAAGCCGCACCAAGAATAAATTTTGATTGTAAATTTTCAATCAATTCAGGTTGTCTTGCAGCACCTTCCATAAAACCTTTAGTTGCAATACCAAGACCAATACCTGCTCCCATAGCAGCCAAACCAACAGCTAATCCTGCTCCTATGTATACCATTTCTGATACTGTTTTTACTTCTTCCATATTTATCTCCTTTTTTAATGTTCCTCTGATACTGCTGTAGAAATATATGCAACTGATAGCATCATAAATACAAATGCTTGTAAGAATGCCACAAATATTTCAAATAACATAAATGGTATTGGCAGAGCAATAGCAAACATGCTAATCATTACCATTACCAATATTTCACCTGCTAAAATATTCGCAAAAAGACGAACTGCCAAACTTAAGGGTCTGGTAATCATCTCTAAAAGTTCAACAAACAACATTATAATTCCTGACACACTAAAACCATGCCAGATTGCGTGAATACCTTTTTCTTTAAACCCATAGTACAAATAATATATTAAAACAATAACAGCTAAAGCTGCCGTCAAATTAATATCATTCGTTGGAGAAGCAAATTCACCTTCTTTTAAATGAATCAACCTTAATGGCAATTGCCCCATTAAGTTAGCAACTAGTATAAATAGAAATAAAGAGGCAACTATCGGAATATGCTTTTTACCATCTTTAACTGAAGAAAGATTTCCCATAAAGAATTTCAACATGCTTTCAGCAAATGCTTGTGCTTTACCAGGGATAACAGATAACTTTCTGGTTAATAATAAAGAAGAAATAATAACAAAAAGCATGGCAACCCACATTGTTATTAATGTATCCCAATGTACCTGTAAATTACCTATATACCCTACCCAGTGTTCGCCCATTATATAAATCCTTATACAAGTCAATTTAATGTTAACACATTCAAAAAAAAAAAAGAAGAAGAATTTTTATTTTTTCTATCGTATTATTTACAAACTTTGTTATATATGATATAATGAATCACTCTTTGTAAAGTTTTCCAAGGAATGGAGGGATTAGTCAAGATGAAAATTAATGCAATATCATCTGTTAAAAATAATCAAGTATTTTATGCAAACAAAGCAAATAAAAATAGAAACAGCGAACCTTGTATAATTGATTCTATTTATCGAAATGAAAAAGCAATAAAAAAAGGTTTAGTAGGTTTAGCTGTAATTGGTGCTGCTGCAGTAGGTTTTAATCTAATAAGACATAGCGGAAAAAATCCTATTCAAATTATAAAAAACAATGCTAATAAAGTGAGAGACTTTTTATCTGAGAAGCCAAAACCTGATCCGATAATGCAAAAAATAGGTGATAAAAGAGATGCTGAAGCTGTAAAGCTATACAAAAGTCTTGTTGCAAAAAAGAAAATGGATTCATTACACAAAAAGTTACTTTCCGGATATTTCGACGGTAAATCAAAAAATGTTTTTGAATCTCTACGAAAAAATGAAACAAAATTAAGAAGAGAAGCTAGTGTTGTTCTATAAAATTCTTGAAAAAGCAAAAGAAGATAATTCACTTTCAAAAGAAGAAATTATAGAACTTTTAGAGTCTAAAGACAACTCAATATATAATGCGGCAGATGAAATAAGAAAAAAA
>CALUQL010000090.1 GCA_944322895.1 Candidatus Gastranaerophilales bacterium | reverse complement strand
TAGTTCAGTTGGTAGAACGTCGGTCTCCAAAACCGGATGTCGAGGGTTCGAGTCCTTCAGGGCGCGAATTATAAAAAAGGAAATAAATGGAAAAAATCGTAACATATTTTAAAGGCGTTAAAGCCGAATGGGGAAAGATAACCTGGCCCGAAAAGAAACAAGTAATTACAATGACAATAACAGTTTTGGTAATTGTTATAGCCTTTACTATATATACATATGGGTTGGATTTGTTATTTCAGTTCATAGTCCCTGGCTTAGGAGAGTTCATTAAAAATCTATTTAGAGTTTAAAGTTTAAAATATATACGAGTGATACAAAGGATAGGAAATTACACGTAATGACAAACGATAAAAATGAAATTGTAGAACATTTATCAGATATGGAACTTGGACAAGACGGTATTGTTTCTAAAGAAGAAGTGCTTTCTCAAAAAGATTCTGAGTTTAAAGAAACTGTAAAAGAATCCAAAGCTCCACAAAAAAGATGGTACATAGTTCATACATACTCAGGTCATGAAAATAAGGTTAAAGTAAACCTTGAAAAACGTATTGAATATATGAATATGGGTGACAAAATTTTTAGAGTAGAAGTTCCCCAAAAAACAGTTACAAAAATGAAAGATGGCAAGAAGATGGATAGGGATGAAAAAATATTCCCAGGCTATGTTCTTGTTGAAATGATAATGGATGATGATTCTTGGTATGTTGTAAGACATACAGCAGGTGTTACAAAGTTTGTAGGCTCAAGTAAAAAACCAATACCTGCAAAGGATAGTGAAATTAAAAAAATTATCCATAAAACACAAAATCAGGTTACAAAGGTTGAACTTGATGTTAAAGCCGGCGATAAAGTCAGAATTATATCAGGTCCGTTCTCTGAATTTATTGGTGATATTACAGAAGTATATCCGGATAAATCAAAACTTAGAGCAATGGTTTCAATCTTTGGTCGTGAAACGCCTGTTGAATTAGAATATAAACAAATTCAGAAAATATAATACATAAAAGAAAATAGTGGAAGGAACAGAAGTTCCGCTATTACCACGAAAGGAGAAATGAAATGGCAAAGAAAGTTGTAGGAAAAATTAAACTACAAATTCAAGCAGGAAAAGCTAATCCGTCACCACCAGTAGGTCCGGCATTAGGTCAACATGGTGTAAACATCATGGATTTCTGCAAACAGTTCAATGCAAGAACTGAATCACAAGCTGGATACATCATTCCGGTAGTAATTGATGTATATGAAGACAGATCGTTTTCATTTGTTACCAAATCACCACCAGCTGCAGTATTAATTAAAAAAGCAATCAATCTACCAAAAGGAAGCGCTGCTCCAAATAAAACAAAAGTTGGTCAAATAACAGTTGCTCAACTAGAAGAAATTGCAAAGATTAAAATGGAAGACCTTAATGCTACAACACTTGAAGCTGCTGTAGAAATGATAAAAGGTTCTTGCCGAGCAATGGGCGTGACTGTTCTAGAATAATTGCAACGTAGATTGTTTACTAAAAATGTGGAAGCTGAAATTGCGTTATGACCACAAAAGGAGAAAGAAATGTCTAAATTAACAAAAAAACAAAAGAAAATAGCAGAAATGATGGAAGGTTTTACCCAACCATGTGCTAATGCTATGGATGCTATAAAAAAATTACAAGAAGTAGCAAAAGAAACATGCAAATTCAATGAAACAGTTGAATGCCATATGTCTTTAGGTATTGATGTAAAACATGCTGATCAACAAGTACGTTCTACAACAGTATTACCGGCAGGACTTGGTAAAACTGTTAGAGTTTGTGTTATCGCAAAAGGTGTAAAAGCAACTGAAGCAAAAGAAGCAGGTGCTGATGAAGCCGGTGCAGAAGAAATCATTGATAAAATCGCAGGTGGCTGGTTTGAATTTGATACTTTGATTGCTACACCTGATTGTATGGGTATGTTAGGTAAATTAGGACGTGTTTTAGGTCCTAAAGGTTTAATGCCAAACCCAAAAACAGGTACTGTAACATTAGATGTTGCAAAAGCAGTTAAAGATGCTAAAGCCGGTAAAGTTGAATTCAGAGCTGATAAACAAGGTATGATTCACGTGCCAATCGGTAAAATTCAATTTACATCTGATGATTTAATGAAAAACTATATTACTTTAGCAGATGCAGTTTTAAGAGCTAAACCTTCTACTTCAAAAGGTATTTATTTAAAATCTGTATATCTTACAACAACAATGGGTCCAAGCATTAAATTGGACAGCAAAAATGTTGCTGCTGAAGTAAAGGAAAATGTACAATAGTACAGTTTAAAATTTTAGAGTACGGTAGCAATATTGCCGTACTCTTTTTTACTATCAGAGGGGGATAAATTAGTGTCACAAAACAGGCCTTTAAAAGAAAGAATTAAATTAGGTATTCTTATTAAACTGTTAAAGTTATTCTTTTTGATTGAACAACGTTTATTGAAAATAAAAAGTATTAATTATCCAAAAGAACAATTTATTCTTTCGATGTGGCATTGTCATCAATGTTTAGTATATGGAATTAAAGACAAATCTAAATTTTATGCATTAATTAGTGCTTCAAACGATGGTGAAATAATAGCAAAAGCTGCTGAATGTTTAAATATTAAATCTGTAAGAGGTTCTACAAAACGAAGGGGAGTTGCTGCTTCTTTAGAACTAATTGATAAGCTAAAAGAAGGAAATTCTGCAGCAATAATGGTTGATGGTCCAAGAGGCCCCAAAGGAAAAGTTAAAGATGGAATAATAAATATAGCAAAAATATCTGGTGTCCCTATTGTTCCTGTTGCTTGGAAATCAAAAGATAGGACCTTTTTCACGTTTAATACTTGGGATAAATTTCAGGTTCCTTTCGGACCTTGTAAAACAGTTGCTCTTTATGGAGAGCCTATTCATGTTCCTGCTGATTTGGCCAAAGAAGATGTAAAAGACTGGTGTAAAAAAATTGAAGACGAAATGACTAGATTGCAAAATGACTTGGAAGAAAATTACGAAAAATACATAACTTCTAATTGTGTTTAATATTATATAAATTTCTTTCTAATAGTTTATTTTATCTTCTTTTAATACTTTTGCAGTGCAACTGCCTCCTAAATTGTTTCGGTTACATTCTGCAAAAGAATGAGAACCTGCAGGAATAATCCCTTTTCCATCTATTAAATAAAATAAAAATGTGTCAATTCCACCTTTATTTGGTTTCTTTATACTTGTATTAACGTCAACAATAATTACATTTATGTTATTATAATAGTCCTCTTCTGAAATTCCAAAATTTGCAAATGTTGTGCCATATGGAAAAGTAAAAGACATCCCATCCATTGTAATTATTGTGCTGCCATTTGCAAAAGCATCGTCAGCTGGTGTACCATTTAAAAATGTGTATTTTATGAATTCGTTATCTCCATAACAATCTCTTATGTTATCACATTTTTTTATTACATTACTTACTTTTTCAAATTCTTCCAAAAGTTTCATATCTTCTTTCAGAAAAGTATAATCTCCAATTGGATAGCCATTATTTTTCGCAATTTTTAATAGTCCTTGGTTAAGCATAGAATATGCTTTATTTAATCTAACCACAAACTCTTTTTTTTCTGTTGATAGCATTATTGATGGAATTGTAATTGCCGCTATGACTCCGATTATAACAAGTGCAATTAGTACTTCAGATAAAGTAAATCCATTCTTCTTCATTTATTTTGCTCCTTTATTTACAACATAAAAAACTAATACCAACTAGTAGAAAACTACGGATGAATAGTAGCATACTCGCTTAAATATATTATGTCAAGATTTTATAATTATTGTATGAAAGATGAAAGAAACAAAATACTTGCGAGAAATATAAAAGCTGAACGATATAGAAAAAACTATACACAGTCTGAACTTGCAGAAAAAGTTAATGTTAGTGAAAGTACAATAAGTTTGTTGGAACGTGGACTACAAACTCCCTCTGTGTTCTTGGTTTATGATATTGCTAAAACTCTGCAAATTGATATAAATGAATTAATGAAAAATATTCCATAAAAAAAGACTCCATTATGGAGTCTTTTTTATTTTATTTTTAGTATTAAGAAATTCTTTGAAACATATAACCGATACCACGTGCTGTTAGAATTAATTCTGGATTTGCAGGATCAGTTTCAAGTTTTGAACGTAATCTGGAAATATGAACGTCAACTACACGAGTATCAATTCTATGATCTGGCGGATAAGACCAAACGTGTTGTAAAATTTCATTTCTTGAATATGCTTGACCTGAATTATTAACTAATAGTTCAAGCAAGCTGAACTCCATACCTGTAAGTCTTATTCTTTCATTTTTTCTGAAAACTTGTCTTCTAGCTGTATCAATTCTTATATTACCTGTAGTAATAACATTCTTTGCAATTTTGCTTGTTGGCGCAGCTACTTCTTTTGTATTTGTTCTTCTTAAAACAGCTTTAACTCTTGCTTCAAGTTCTTTCGGGCTGAATGGTTTTATAACATAATCATCAGCTCCTAGTTCAAGACCTGTAATTCTTTCAGAAACATCACCTAAAGCAGTAAGAATAATAATAGGAACATCTGATGTTCTTCTTATTTCTCTTGTAACTCCATAACCATCGATTTTTGGCATCATAACATCTAAAACAATTAAATCCGGGTTATGTTTATTAAATGCAGCAATTGCTTCTTCACCGTCAGTTGCTGTTACAATATCGTATCCAATCATACTTAAACGAGCTTCTAAGATTCTTCTGATACTTGCTTCATCATCGGCTACAAGTATTTTTTGGTGCGAATCTTGTTCTGCTTGTAATTCACTATTCTCAGTCATTTTTTAGACCCCTTAACATTACAAAATATTACCTTTGTTTACATTATATTACAAAATATAAAAAAATCAAAATATTTCTTAAAAAAACATAAAAATATTTAATATATTTTTGTTAATTATTTATTTCTTTATATTTGATTTTTGTTTGATTTTATTTAATTATTTTACTATTGTTTAATTTGGAATTGAGGATTTTGTATGAAATGAAAGATTTTTTATCAAAATATAAAAATCAAAATGAGCTTTTCGCTTATTTATCTATTTCAATAGCTGTTTTGTTGTATGGAACAACTCTTACTGCAACAAAAATATGTTTAAATTATTATTCAACTCCTCAATTAATGTCTTTTAGAATGCTTATTTCTGCATTGTTCTTTCTTCCTTTTATATTTACTGTATATAAAAATATTAAGATTGATATAAAAGATTTAAAATTAATTCTTTTAATGATTCTTTGTGAACCCTGTTTGTATTTTATTTTTGAAACTAATGCTTTAAAGTATACAACATCTGGTCAAGCTGGTATTGTAAGTTCACTTGAACCGGTTATTCTTGTGATTGCAGCTAGGATTATATTAAAAGAGAGGTTCGTAAAAATAGTTTATCTGGGATTGTTTATATCTATAATTGGTTCTATTCTTTTGAGTCTTTCTTCAGATGTTTCAGAATTAGCTCCAAACCCACTTTTAGGAAATTTTTTAGAACTAATAGCTATCATTCTCACTGATACTTGTGTAATTACAACAAAGTATCTTATGGATAAGTATCCGCCATTTTTTCTTGCTGGGTTATCCATAATAGGCGGATTGTTGTTCTTTACTTTTTTGAATATATTTACGGGTGGAAATTTCAATATAGTTATGAATGCTAGTTTATTTCTTGTTATATATTTGGGATTACTTACTGTTATTGCATATGCTTTGTATAATTTTGCAATTTGTACTTTGCCTGCAAGTAAATTCTCTCCATTCTTATTTATGCTTCCTGTAGCTGCTGTATTTTTTGGTTGGTTCTTCTTAGGTGAAACCTTTAACTTAAAACAATTTACAGCTTGCTTATTAGTGTTTTTAGGTATATATATTTGTCAAATAAATACTAAGAAAAAGTTTGTTAAAACCGCTAAAAAACTGCCTTTTTATGAATACTTATTGTCAATCGGCAAAAAATAATTTGTTCATGTTATAATCCAATAGACACTAGATTTTATTAAAGGGATGTAAATGAAAATAGGAATACCCAGAGCTTTATCATATTATGATTTTTTTCCTTTTTGGTATGGCTTTTTCTCTGATTTGGGAATAGAAATTGTTTTATCAGATCCAACTACAAAGCAAACTATGTCTGTTGGTTCATCATTGGTTGTACCTGAGACTTGTTTACCTATTAAGGTTTATGTTGGACATATATTAAATTTATTAGATAAAGGAATAGATAAAATTTTTGTACCATCTATTCAATCTATAGCACCTAAAATTTATAACTGTTCTAAAATTAGAGGGCTTCCTGACTTAATCAGAAATGTTATTAAACGCGATTTTACAATTGTTGAAACAACTCTTGATAAGTCAGAAAAGAAACAAGGATTATATGAGTTTTTGGCTGATGCTGTTAAGCCTTTTGGTATTACTGATATGGATAGAATTAAACAAGCCTCAAAAAATGCTTGGAAAGTTTATAATAATTTCCATGTTATGACAAGAAGCGGTGTCCCATATAAAAAAGCACTTAAATATGCAATTGAAAATAAGGTTGTTATTGCTGAAAATCAAAAAGCTTATCCTATTAGTGTTGCTTTAATTGCGCATGGTTATAATCTTTATGATGAGCGTGTAAGTATGAAAATATTTGAAAAGTTAGAAAAGCTTGATGTTAAAGTGTTTACAGCAAATCAGTTGACTATTGAACAAATGAAAAAGGGTCTAAATTCAATGAAGTCTAAATTATATTGGGCTAATGAATATGAAATTACTGGTGCGGCTGGACATTATATACAAGATAGGAATATTGATGGTTTAATAACAATAAATGCCTTTGGTTGCGGTCCTGACTCTTTAATGCTTGAAAGAATGGCTCGTTTTGCAAGAAAAGCTAAAAAACCAATTCTTCACTTATCTATTGATGAACAAACAGGTGAAGCTGGTTTTATCACTCGTATTGAGGCCTTTGTTGATATGTTGTATAGAAAAAAACGTTCGGGAATCTTGAATAAAATAAAAATTCAAGACAGAAAAGATAAATATACAGATGTACAATGCAAGGATTTAATTTAGTCATTAATATATTAATTTTATTAAATAAATAAAAAAGAAGAACGATGAAAATCGTTCTTCTTTTTTAACTAATCCCCCAAACTTATGCTTGTGGTTGATTCCACAAAGCATCTCTTAAAAATTTGCTTTTTTGTGATTCTGCAGACAATGCTACGTTAACAGGAGTGAA
>CALUQL010000089.1 GCA_944322895.1 Candidatus Gastranaerophilales bacterium | reverse complement strand
TCCATTCTTGCTGCAGAGAAACCTGAAAGGATTACATATTCACCTATTCTTATATTTTGATGAAATACGCTCATTCCACCCAAGAAAGCACCTTTTCCAACATGCACATGACCACCTATTGTAGCCAGATTTGCAAATATTGCTTCATCTTCTACCACGCAATTATGCGCAACATGAGAAGATGTCATTAACAAACATTTATCACCTACTTTTGTTACTGCGCCGTCTTCACCTGCACCACGGTTTATAGTTACATATTCTTTTATTATACAATTTTTACCGATTACAGCCTTTGTCTTCTGACCTTTATAGCTTAAATCTTGAGGAGCTGTACCTAAACTTGCGAATGGAGATATTAAAGTACCGTCACCAATTTCGCAGCACTCTAAATATGCATTTGCCATTACTTTAACATTTTCGCCTAATACAACATCTTCACCGATTACAACATTAGGTCCTATTTCACAACTTGCAGGAATTACTGCATTATCTGCGATTATTGCTGTTTTATGAATAGCCATACTTCATCTCCTGACTCTTTATTTTTTATCTATTACTGAAAACATTAAATCTGCTTCAACAGCTAATTGCCCATCAACAGAACCTTTTGCATGAACTTTTACTAATGGGCCTTTTATTTTCACCACTTCTGTTTCTATATCGAACCTATCTCCAGGGACAACTTGTCTTCTGAATCTTACACCATCAACTCCTGCATATAAAAATAATTTGTTTCTATACTGCGGCAATGGGGCCAATGCACCTGCTGACATTTGTGCCATCGCTTCAAGTTGTAATACTCCAGGCATAACAGGAACTCCCGGAAAATGTCCGCAGAAGAATTCTTCATTTATTGTAAGATTTTTATAACCTTTACAATATTTTCCCAATACACATTCTGTAACCCTATCTACTAATATAAAAGGATATCTGTGCGGAATTAACTCCATTATTTGATTAATATCAAGAGTTATTACTTCATCATTTGCTAATACTTTCTCTTCTGCCATTATTCCTCCGTAATATACTTATCTTTTAAATCTTTTGCAACTATTGTATGAACGCTATGTCCTGCTTCTTTTACTATTATCTCTGCTTTTGAGTTCAAAATATTAAAACCAGCTAAATAAAAGTCTCCAATTAAATCAAGTATTTTATGTTTTATTGGCTCATATTCTGATTTCAACTCAGCAGTATAACCATCTTCAGTAAGACCTAATGTGTTTTCTATACTTGCACCTCGCGCATAACCTGCCTTTTGGAGCATTTCCAGTTCATTTAAATAGCCAAATGTTCTTGCTTCAATAATTTCTGATAACTTTTCCATATTTAAAGCTATCCACCTGTTTGATAAATCTTTATGTCTAAAATTAACACTATAGGTAACATTAAGGTTTTCAGACGGTAATACAACCAAATGAGTTTTTCCATTTAAATATCTCAATGGCTCTTTTACCTTGTATTTTTTATTGTCAGGATTTTCAATTCCGGCATTATTGAATGCGTCTACCCACTTTTTAGAACCACCATCTAAAATTGGCAACTCATAATGAGATAAATAAACATCTAATGAATCAATCTTACAAATTGCACAAGCAGCCATAAAATGTTCTATCAACATGACTTTAATTTCATGATTACCAATCACAGTACAATGTTCAGTTGATACAACGTTATCTATATTTGCTTCAATGCTTTTTCCATTAAAGTGGAAACGCAACCCCCTTTTATCAGAAGGACATACTCTTGCTTCCGATTCGACGCCTGTCATTAGCGCAACTGATTTTAAAGTTACTTCTTGTTTTATTGTAGACATTAACTAATCCTTCAGAAGATGTTCATACTGTTTGAATTTATTAACCAAATCTTCTGCTTTTTTCATTGTTTTCATTTGTTTAATGAAATCTTTTCTTGGCATTGCAGGAGCCCCAATAAGAATTTGTTTTTCTGGGAAGCTTCTTGTTATACCTGCTTTTGCCATTATGATAGTGTCACTACCTATTTCAATATGATCTGCCATACCAACTTGACCGGCGATAACTACGCGGTCACCGATTTTGCAGCTTCCTGCTATTCCGACTTGAGATACAATCATACATCCCTTGCCTATTTTGCAATTATGACCTATTTGAACCAGATTATCTATTTTAGTTTGTTCACCAATTACGGTATTTTCTATAGTGCCTTTATCTATACAAGTATTTGCACCAATTTCAACGTCATCTTCTATAACAACAGAACCGACTGAAGGTATTTTATAGATTTTTTGATCAGTATTATCTTCTTTTACTTTACCTTCTTCTCTGGCATTTTCTACATTATTAGGGTTTTCAGTAACAAAACTGAAACCGTCTGCCGCTATACTTACACCATGTTGAAGGATAACTCTATTTCCAATAATTGCATTATCTCCTATATTACATCCCGCATGGAACAGACAATTTTCTCCTATTTGAACACTTCTGCCAACATATACATTAGCCAGAATTTTAGAGTTTTTACCAATTGATACATTTCTTGATATAACTACATTTGGACCAATTGAAACATTTTCTCCAAGTTTTGCCGTCGGATGAACCGTTGCTGTAGGATGAATACCAGGAGTTGATTCTGGAGGCATATAAAACAAATGCAATAATTTCATCATTGCAAGACGCGGTCTTTCTGCTTCTATTGTAGAAATCAATTCAGAAGTCACACCTATAGGAACTAAAGCAGCCTTAGCCTTTGTTTTTGACAAATTTTCAATTTCATCTTCATTCAATGCTAATGCCAATGTATTTTCATCAGCGATTAATGGCGGTCCCAATCTTGATATTTTTACATCTTCTACCTTTGTTAAAATACCACCAACAATTTGTGATATTTCTTCAAGTGAATATTCAGTCATTTTATCTATATCCCTCATTATAATTCCCTCTATTGCATATATATTGTAATACTTTGCAAGAAAAAACACAAATAATTAATTATTTACGCATTTTTTCAATAATTGAAGTAGTTGATTTCCCTTCTACAAAAGAAATAAACTCTATCCTTCCACCTGCTTCCATTATCCCTTTTGCTTCAGGAAGTGTTTCAATTGTATAATCAGCTCCTTTTGTATGAACATCAGGCTTGATTTTTAATAATAAATCAATAGGAGAATCTTCATCAAAAAGAACAACATAATCTACACTTCTTAATGCACTTAAAACCTCTGCTCTGTCATTTTCATTATTTATAGGACGGCTGTCTCCCTTTATACTTTTCACCGATTTATCAGAATTCAATGCAACAATTAATACATCTCCAAAACTTTTAGCTTTCTCTAAATACCTTACATGTCCCACATGCAAAATATCGAAACAACCATTAGTTGTAACTATAGTTTTCTTTTCTTGTCTTAATTTTGATAATAATTCAGGTAATTCTGATTGTTTAACTAACATATATATTCTCCGTAAAAAATAGGGCAATATTAAACAATATTACCCTATATCAACCTATTATAACTATTTTTTTTCTGTTTGATTCTGAACACCAAACTGTTTCATATCAGGATTTGACTTCACTGATTCTTTTATTTTCTTTTGAATATTTTCAGGATTATATGCTTCATCATAATATTCAATTTTTGCATCTTTTCTTAGCGCTTCAATTTTATTTTTTAATATATCAACTTTATCTAAGCTTTCTAAATAATTAATTATATCTTTTTTACTTTGTTCAAAAGATAAAACACCTGCTTCATTTCTGTCTGTTACCATAATAATATGGAAGCCATATGGAGTTTGAACAACTTCACTTATTGTATTGGGGGCCATAGAAAATGCTTTGTTTGCAAAAGCTTCAACCATCTCTTCTTTAGCAAAGAAACCTAAATCCCCGCCACGTATAGCACTTGCTGTATCTTGAGAATTTTCTTTTGCTACTTTAGCAAAACTTGAAGGAACTTTTTTTACTTTAGCTTGTAATGCTTCTGCTTTGTTCTTAAGCTCATTCATCTTTTCACTTAATTTTGCAGCCAATTCTTCTTCTGTAATATCTTTATTGTCTTCCTTTATTTTTGCGGCAATTTGTTCCGGATTTGCGGCTATCAATATGTGAGAGGCTCTTACTCTTTTTGGATATTTAAATTTATCCAAGTTCTCGTTATAGTATTTTTTTGCTTCACTTTCACCAACAGAAACCATTGCAATTGAATCTACAAATTTTTTCAATTTAATTTCTTCTTCAATATCTTTTTTGAACTTATCATAAGTTACGCCATTTACTTTTAATACTTGCATAAATTGTTCTTTTGAACCAAACTTACCGATAATATCTTTCTCAGCATTTTCAAGTTCTTCTTTTGAAACAGTAATTTTGTTTTTTTCCATTTCTTCATTTAAAAGTGCTTTTACAATAAGTTCAGATACAACTTTTTCTCTTATCATCAATGCGAATACATTATCCGGATCTTTTTTTAAATCTATTCCCATTTGTGAAAACATATTATTCGTTGTAACAGATTCATATGCTTTATCAAATTCATTTTTTGTAATAACCGTATCATTAATTTTAATAAGATCATTATCATTTTTTTTCAAAGAACATCCCGTAAAGACAAACATTGCCAAAAGTGCAAATATTGTTACTTTTAATTTGTTCATATATTTTCTCCTTTGATTAACTAACCTTTATTATTTGGATTATAATCATATCCTATCTTTAGTATATGATAAAATAAATTAGACAATATGTTAAACAATTCTTCAAAATTTAAATGATTTCTATTTATCAATAATATGCCATTCCCGTCACTGCAAGTATTTGGTGCAATTGTGTACTTAATATATTTCGTAATATTTCTATCTGTTTTAGCTGAAATTATGTTCCACTCACCCTTTGAAAGATTTGTATATATCCTTATTGTAGAATCTGTTTCTCTTATTAAATTTATACCTGCTTTTGTCGCCAATAATCTTAATTGAACTAATTTTATTAAATTTTCGACAGGCTCAGACATTTTTGAAAATCTATCTTTCCATTCCGCTTTTATTAATTCAAGTTCAGATTCTGATTTAACATCAGCAAGTCTCTTATATTCAATCATTTTTTGTTCTTTTGAGCCTACCCATTCATCAGGAATATATGCCGTAACATTTATATCAACTATAGCTGGCTTATTTTCAACAACTTTACCATCTTGTATTTTTAAAACAGCTTCTTCCAATAATTGACAATATGTATCAAAACCTACGTTTACCATTTGACCGTGCTGTTTTGTGCCCAATACATTTCCGACCCCTCTAATTTCAATATCTCTCATTGCAATTTGATATCCGCTTCCTAAAGTCGTAAATTCTTTGATATATTTTAGACGTTTAATTGCATCTTGAGTTAGTGTTTTTGATTGTTTATACAAACAATAGCAGAATGCTTGTCTGTCTGTTCTCCCTACTCTTCCTCTTATTTGATATAACTGAGCCAAGCCAAATTTATCTGCATCATGTATTATCATTGTATTTGCATTTGGTATATCTAACCCCGATTCAATAATTGTAGTACAAAGAAGGACATCATATTCTTTATTCAAGAAATCCATCATTATTTGTTCAAGTTGATTTTTATCCATCTGACCATGTGCTACTGCTAAACGGATATTAGGCAACAGTTTTTTCAAGTTTTCAGCAAACTCATATATGCTTTCTACTCTGTTATACAAATAGAAAACCTGACCTTCTCTTTCTATTTCATAATTTATTGCATTTTTTACTATTGATTCTTTATATTCACTCACAAAAGTTTTTACAGGTAATCGGTTTGTAGGCGGAGTATTAATTACGCTCATATCTTTTATACCTGATAAAGACATATATAAAGTTCTTGGTATAGGTGTAGCTGACATGGTAAGTATATCTATATTTTTTTTCAAACGTTTTAATTTTTCTTTATGAGCAACACCAAATTTATGTTCTTCATCTATTACAAGCAACCCTAAATCTTTAAATTGAATATCATCTTGAAGAAGCCTGTGAGTTCCTACAACAACATCAACTTCACCTAAAATCAATTTTTTTATTACTTCTTTTTGCTCTTTGGCACTTTTGAATCTTGATAAAAGTTCAACTTTTACGGGATATGGTTTAAATCTTTCAGATATAGTTTGGTAATGTTGCATAGCCAATATTGTTGTAGGTACAACAATAGCCGCTTGTTTAGAAGACATTACTGCTTTAAAAATAGCTCTAATTGCAACTTCTGTTTTACCAAAACCAACATCACCACATATTAGCCTATCCATTGGTTTATCTGATTCCATATCTTCTTTTGTTTGAGATATAGCTTTCATCTGATCAGGAGTTTCAGTATAACCAAAGGAATCTTCCATTTCATATTGCCAAACAGTATCAGGCTCAAAAGCATAACCTTGAGATAACTTTCTCATCGCATATAAATTAATCAAATCTTGAGCGACATCTTCAACCGCCTTTTTAACCTTTGCTTTCGTACTATTCCAATCGTTTCCGCCCATTTTCGATAATGACGGTAATACATTTCCTGAACCTCTATAGCGGCATAGCATATTTATTTGTTCTGCCGGAATATGAAGTTTATCCCCACGTGCATATTCTAATGTTAAATAATCTTTTTCTTCATTATCTATTATTTGTTTAGATATTCCTTTAAAAATACCTATACCATGCACCATATGGACTATATAATCGCCTTCTTTTATATCATTAAGCGTTTCTATAAAATCAAGATTTTCTCTTCTGTAGTTAAAACGAGTTGCAGTTATATCTTTTGAACGTTTATTGAAGAACTCTTTATCTGTAATAACTATTAACTTACAGTCTTCTATAATACTGCCTGCCGATACAATATTATCCGTTACATATACGGCATTTTTTTCTTCTATATTATAAGTATAAGGAATTTCATACTCTGTAAATATTTCTTCTATTCTTTTCTTATAATCAGTTGCCGTAATAATCTTATAATTACATTTTAATTTTCCACAAATAAACTTAGCTATATCTTCAAGACCGGATGCAAAATATGGAATTAATTCAGTTGTTAATTCAATATTAATATCAAACTCTTCCGAAATAAAATTATCAAAATATACTTTCTGAAAAGTACTAACAGTTGTTAAAAACTCTTTAAGCGGAAGGTGATTTTTATTTTTTAAAGGCAGAGTGAGTTTGTTTTTTATATTTTCTTCATATTGCTTATTGAGATTTTCATCTGTTTGTTCATATCTTGATTTAAACTGAGTATAATCATCAAAAACAAATATAAAATCACTGTCTGTTAATTGCGAAATAACTTTCAAATCATTATTAAAATAAGATTCATAATATTC
>CALUQL010000088.1 GCA_944322895.1 Candidatus Gastranaerophilales bacterium | reverse complement strand
CGTCTCTTTGAGTATAGATTGTATCTTGAAGATTAGATGTAAAATCACTATTTTGAAGTAATGATGATACACAAACTCTGACATTGGAATTTGTATCTCTCAAGGTTTGATAAAGCTTTTTCAACTCGGGAGTTGCATCTTCTTTCACTGTTAAAGCTGATGTAAATGTATTAAATATCTTATCTTCCAGTTCTTTATTTGCATAAAGAGTATTCTTCATTTCTGAAAGTTCAAAATAATCATTGGAAATACTGTCTAAAAAATTTCTCATTAAACGTGATGTTCTAAGAGTTCTTGCAATATCAATAATTTCTTCTTCATTTAAACGAAGTTTCTTTTTTGCATCGTTTAGACTTTTTTCGACATTATAAATATTTTCTAACGGAACATTTATTGCATCGTTAATAATTTTTCTTGCTTGAGAAGTTAATATAAGTTCTTTTTTTATGGTATTAACATTATCAAAAATCTGGACATTTAAGCATCTTTCAACCCCAAGTGAACTTATAGCATATTCACTTAAATATGAAAGTACTTTATCAAATTCTAAAATTTCGGAAGTTTTTTTAATCATATAGATATTATAAACAAAAAAAGACTGATAAAATTATTACCAGCCTTTTTTATTTGATATATTAATCAAGAAACTATTTTTTTGCAGCTACTTTACCATCAACAACATCTTTGAATTTTTTACCAGCTGTAAATACAGGAGCAGTTTTTGCAGCAATTTTAATAGCAGCGCCAGTTTGTGGGTTACGTCCTGTACGAGCAGCTCTTTTTCTTGCTTCAAATGTACCAAAACCAACTAAAGTAACTTTTTTACCTTTAGCAACTGTTTTTTCAATTGTTGACATAATTGCATTTAAAACTTCTGCTGCATCTTTTTGAGTAACTTTTGCTTTTTTTGAAATTTCTTGTACCAATTCTTCTTTATTCATGGTATAAAACCCCTTTCCTTAAATATAACATTCTTATTATATCTGTTTTTCAGAAGTAGTCAATAGCTAATTTTCAATACAGTTTTAAATTGTAGCCTCATCTATTTATTTTTCATCGTTGGAAAGGCAATTACATCGCGAATTGTAGACGAATTTGTTAATAACATTACTAATCTATCGATACCCATGCCCATACCGCCTGTTGGTGGCATTCCGTATTCTAATGCTTCAATAAAATCTTCATCTATTTCCATTGCTTCTTCATCGCCATTAGCCTTTGCAAGAGCTTGGTTTTCAAACCTTTGTCTTTGGTCTATAGGATCTGTTAATTCAGAAAACGCATTAGCGATTTCCCATCCGTTTACTCTTGTTTCAAAACGCTCTGTTAAACGAGTATTGTTTCTATGAACTTTCGCTAATGGAGAAATTTCTAAAGGATAATCTATAATATGAACCGGTTGTATCAAACTTGGTTCTACTTTCTCTTCGAATACTTGGTCTATTACCTTACCCCAAGAATCACATTCTTGAGCATCTACATTTATAGTTGAAGCCAGTTTTATTGCTTCTTCTAAATTATTGCAAGATAAGAAATCAACTCCTGTATATTCCTGAATAGCACCAATCATGGTTTTTCTATCCCAAGGTGGTGTTAAATCAATTTCATTTTCACCATATTTTATTTTTGTTGTACCTAAAACTTCTTTTGCAACATATGCAACCATATTTTCTGTTAGTTCCATCATATCATTATAATCTGCATATGCTTGATATAGTTCTATCATCGTAAATTCAGGATTATGACGTGTATCTATTCCTTCATTTCTAAAACACTTACCAATTTCATAAACTCTTTCAGAAACTCCTCCTACTATTAAACGTTTTAGATATAATTCCAACGCAATTCTCATTGTCATATCCATATCCAAAGCATTATGATGTGTTGTAAATGGTCTTGCATTAGCTCCTGATGCTACTGTTTGCAATATCGGAGTATCTACCTCTAAGTATCCTCTTGCGGCTAAAAATTCTCTTATTTTTTGAATAATTAAGCTTCTTTTTCTAAAAGTTTCTCTTGTTTCTTCATTAATGATTAAATCAATATAACGTTGTCTGTATTTTGTTTCAACATCTGTTAACCCGTGGAATTTTTCAGGAAGCGGTTTTAAAGATTTTGTTAATACTTCAAAATCTATAGCCTTAATACTTAATTCACCACGTGGTGTTCTTCTTATATCACCTTCAAAACCTACAATATCACCAATATCAACAAGTTTTAAAAGTTTAATTTTTTCTGCATCAATATTTTGTTTATGTGAAAAAATTTGAATTTTACCTGTATCATCCATTAAGTCAATAAACATGCCTGAGTTTCTAATAGCCATGACACGTCCTGCGACTTTATATCTGTCAGTCGTTTCTTCGCCGTCTGCAAGACTTTTATACTTTTCTTGAAGCTCTTTTGCTGATGCTGTTTTTTCATATTTATAAGGATATGGATTAAAGCCTAAATCTCTTAAATGTTGAGCTTTGTCTATTCTTCCTTGTCTTATTACATCAATAGAAGAAATTGTTTCTTTCGTATTATTCTCTTGCATATTGCCTCCAACTTAAATAATTTATAGTTAAATTTTATCATTAACATATAATTTGTGGGATAATTACAATATGAACAATGAAGAATTTGTATTAATACCTGAAGAACTCGCAATAAAAAAACCAAAAAAAGAACTCTTGGAAATCATTAATAATAAAATTTTCAATGACAAAGTACTTTTTGAGATGGAGTCTGATTTTCATAATATAAAAGTTATAGAAAATGAAATAGGCAGATTTCTTCATTACAAAGATACTTATCAAGCAGGTTTTATTAATACAGATTTTTATAAAGGTAATCTTCCTTATATTAATTACTTTTTAATTCCATATTTAATGAATTCTAAAACTAAAAATATTCTTTTAATAGGCATGGGCTCTGGCAAAATAATAAACGATTTTGAATTTTTATTTGAAGATTTAAAATCTATTGATGTTGTTGATTTAGAAGAAAATATTCCTAATATTGCAAAAAATTACTTTAATTTTAAAGAGTCAGACAAATTTAATTTTATTTTGCAAGACGGAATTACTTATTTAAGAAACAATAAAAGAAAATATGACCTGATTGTTGTAGATGTTGCAAATAATGACGGCATAGATTTAAGATTTCTAAGTGATGAATATTTCAACATTATAAAAAAATCTTTAAAAAAAGACGGGATATTTGTTTCCAATATGTGTGCAAGTCCTGACTTTAATAATAAAAAAAATAAATTTTTTAATGATTTCTTTCCTAAATACAATAAATTCTTTAAAAATAATTTAGTATTCAAAGGAAATTATTCAGACAAAATATACTACAAATGTTTCTTTGATATAGATGAACGTGTAATAGATATAACTAATGTAATTATAATATCTTCAGATAAAAACTATTGTTTAAAAAGCAACTATCATAAATTTAATAATTTAAATATAGATATAACTAACTATTTAAGAGACCTTCAATAAAGAAGATTTAACATTATATTTGTTTCTTCTATTTTTAGCTTGTTCTTCTTCAAATTCTATTTTTGTCTGCACTACACATAATAATGATAAACCATTTGTAGAAGTTTTAAAAATTTTATTTTGAAAATCTTTATATATTTTAGGATCTATTTCATCTTTTAACCCTATAATTTTAGGTATATCACAAATACTTAACTTTCCCTTTTTTTCAAAATATTCCTTCATTAATTGTTTATGCATATCGCTGCCATGCAAAACAGGAAAGAAAGATTTAACTCTATATGAATTATTAGGTGTTTTGTCACAATATGCCAAAAACATTGTTCCGGCTCTTTGACCTAAAATAACAGTTTCTCCAGCTTTATTTTGACACAATACTCCTCTTCTTAATGCAGTCTGAACTGTTGTTACTAAATCATTTGCATTATATAATCTTTTACCAGTAATAATTTCTCTATATATATTCCTATACATTCCCTTATCAATATCAGGAGAACATATTCTTATAAAATAAATCATATCTCTTAATGACATAGGCTTATCCAGAAATATTGTTTTTTCCGGATAAGAAGCTCCACCTGTTAATTTATGGTATTTAATGCTATATATACCATCAATAAAAGCATCTTTTTTTATTGAATCTATCTGACCTGTAGGTTTTTTGCAAAATAAAGTTTTATATATACTAATAAAATTATTCTTGGAATTCTTTATTTCTGTACCATCAGCTAAATATGTTTTATAAAATTTTGACTTCGTAAAACCATTTATAGAAAAACCATTATTTACTTTTGGATCACTTAAATTTCTCAATAATCTTTGCTGACCTCTGGTAAAACCTTTGCCTATATTTGTCTCTAAAACTTTATTTACACCATCTTCAATATACTCAATAATAATATTGCCATCTTTGATCTTTTTATCTTTCATTTTTATATTTGTAATTTGAATATTATCTTTTAAAGCACTTTTATAAAAAGATTTTATAAAAGCAGACATGCTATGAGCACCACTGACACCTTTTTTACCAAGCCCATCAACATTATCTACAGCTGTATACATATGCTCTACAGCATCTTTACTTATATTTTCAACATTTAATTTTCCTTGAGAAAATATTCTTCTTATTGATTTTGCTATTATATTTTTAGATGTATCAACCCAATTAAATAATTTATTTATCTCCCTTTGTCCAAAACCTGTCTTTAACGAAAAAATTAAAGCTAAAGTCCCACTAAATACAATTCCGGCTATTAGCGCAATTTTTTTAGATGATCTTAACGCTACTTTTCCTGAAAATTCTTTAAGTTGAGCATTATATAGAGCCATCTCACTAAACTTTTGCTGCAATTTACTTTCTTTCTTAAAAGAATCACACTCATCATTAATCTTAGGATTCTTAGGCGTTTGAGAAATACAACTTGGATTATTGAAATTTTTAAAAATATTCTTTTGTATAATTTTAGGACTTTCAATCATAACACTCGCATAAAACTATAAAAAAAATTTTTTTTGCGTTAAGAATTATTTTAAAGCTGGCAAGGATAACTTATTTGTAATAATATATAGCGTGTAGGAAAGAACGGATAAAAATAAGTGACAGATAGACCGATAGTAGCAATAGTAGGACGTCCAAATGTTGGTAAATCAACATTTGTTAATAGATTACTTGGAGCAAGACATTCAATTGTTGATGACCAGGCAGGTGTAACTCGTGACAGAATCTATTTTGATGTTGAATGGATGGATAAAGAATTTACAGTTATAGACACAGGCGGTATTATCCCAGGTGATGAAGACGAAATAATGCTTAATATTTTCACTCAAGCAAAAGTTGCTTGTGAAGAAGCTGATAAAATAATATTCCTTGTTGATGGCCGAGAAGGTCTTAATCCGATAGATTATGATATTGCAAATGTCTTAAGAAAAAGCGGAAAAGAAATATTTCTTGCAGTTAATAAGCTTGATGATCCTGATAAATTTATTAACGCTACAGAATTTTATTCACTTGCAGTTGGTGAACCTTTCCCAATATCAGCACTTCACGGTTCCGGTGGTGTTGGTGATTTATTAGATGCCGTTACAAAAGATTTTGGATATATTGAGGAAGAAGAAAAATCAGAAAATATTCGTATTGCAATTGTAGGTAAACCTAACGTAGGTAAATCTTCAATAGTTAATGCTCTTTTAAATAAAGAAAGAGTAATTGTATCAAATATTTCAGGAACAACACGCGACGCTATAGACTCAAAAGTTAAATATGAGGGTGAAGAATTTATATTAGTCGATACAGCCGGTATCAGAAAAAAATCTAAAGTTGATTGGGGTATTGAAAAATTTGCAGTAGATCGTTCTATTCGAGCTATTAGGAACTGTGATGTAGCAATACTTGTAGTTGATGCAACAGAAGGTATTACAGACCAAGATAAAAAAATAGCAGGAACTATTATCGATTCGGGTAAAGCTATCATTTTAGCAATAAACAAATGGGATTTAATTGAAGATAAACAATCAAACACAATCAATAAATTTGAAAGTGAAATTGAAAAAGAAATGCCATTTTTAAGTTATGCTCCAAAAGTTTTCATTAGTGCAAAAACTAAACAAAGATTGGTTAATTTATATAAATTATCAAAAGAAGTATATTCTGAAACATCAAAACGCATAGCAACAAGTTTATTAAATAGAGTAGTTTTAGACGCTGTTTCTATGAATCCACCTACTAGTATAAGAGGTAAAAGATTAAAATTATTCTATACAACCCAGGTTAGAACAAATCCACCAACTTTTGTTCTGTTTATTAATAATGAAGATTTCTTAAAAGATAATTATGTAAAATATTTAGAAAATAAATTAAGAGAAGCTTTTGGATTTAAAGGCACTCCGATAAGAATTTCCGCAAAAGAAAAAGGAGAAAAGAAATGACAATTTTAATAACTAAATTAATAATAGTATTAATTTTTTCTTATTTAATAGGTTCAATTCCTACTGGATATATTATTGTTAAGTTATTAAAAGGTATTGATATAAGACAAACAGGTTCAGGCTCAACAGGAGCTACTAATGTTAAAAGAATACTTGGAACTAAATGGTTCTTTATTGTAATGTTTCTTGATGCTTTAAAAGGCGCAATACCTGTTTTAATTGCTGTTCATTGGTTTAATTTTATGAATTTTATGGGTTTAGCACCTGTAATAGCTGCAATATCTGTTATTATAGGTCATAGTAAATCTATATTTTTAGGTTTTACAGGCGGAAAATCAGTTGCAACAGGAGTTGGAACTATTCTTGCTCTATGTTGGCCAGTAGGGTTAATTATTGCGGCTATTTGGGGTCTAATAACATATACTTCCAAATATGTTTCATTAGGCTCAATCATAGCAATTTCTTTAGCACCTATTTTAATGAATGCTTTTGAACAAAACATCTACTATATTTGTTTTGCCGCACTAGGTGCAATTTATGTGATTATAATGCATAAGGCCAATATTAGAAGATTACTTGAAGGTAAAGAAAATAAAGTCAGAAAATAATGGTTAAATACAACGGCATAAAGATAGTTTCTAAAATTGAAGTAAAAGATAAAAATACCCTTGCAATAGTTTATACCCCGGGAGTTGCAGCATCTTGTCTTAAAATAAAAGAAAATCCTGAATTTTCTTATGATTATACAAACAGAGAAAATTCTGTTGCCGTTATTTCTTTTAATTATGAAAAATCACTTGAAAGGGCAATCTTTCTAAAAGCGACTTTAGGAATAGATGCTTACCCTTTTGAAATTTCTTCTCAAGATGAAAACAAAATAAAACTTGTTGTAGATAATATAGAACCTTCATTTGGAGCTATCGATTTAAGTTTAATTGAAAATAATGTAAA
>CALUQL010000087.1 GCA_944322895.1 Candidatus Gastranaerophilales bacterium | reverse complement strand
CATTTTTTAGATTGAAATTACCGACCTTGATTCCGAATGAAGATAAAATTATATATTTAGATTGTGATACGATTGTAAATACAAGTTTATCTTCATTATTTAATATAAATATTGATAATTATTTTTGTGCAGGTGTAAAAGATGTAGGATATAAAAGGCTTGGTAAAAGAATTGGGCTTTTAGATGGACAATCTTATATAAATTCCGGAGTTATGCTTGTAAATTTAAAAAAATGGCGTGAAGATAAAGCAGAACTAAAATTATCTAACTTTGCAAAAGAACATCCTGAAAAGTTGGTTTTAGGTGATCAAGATTTGATTAATATTTGTTTTGCAAATGAGATATTGTTGTTAGATGGAAAGTGGAATGTGCAGGTTGTAAATTTCTGTTCCCGTTCTGATTATTCTAATAAGTTTAATATTTTACATTATACCGGTGGTTCTAAACCCTGGAAGATGGGGTCTTATATTCCTCTTAAAAAATATTATTTTAAATATTTAAAAAAGACTCAATGGGAAAGCCCTGATATTGCTTGGCATTTAAAATCTAATATACTTGGTGCGTTATTGTATTTTAAGCATAGACCTTTATTTATGTTTCGTCCGGGTTTCTTTAAATCTTTGTTTTATTTATTAATCAGAAAATAATTATATATTTTGTCCGTTGTATAAAGGGTATTATCTTTAAATACAGCCCTTGTTTTCAACATGTAAAACTTATATAAAGATTTTAATAAAACGATGATTCTCATTTTTATTTATGTTATACTGTCTTAAGATAAAGTGATATTCGTTATCATTTTTTGTTTGTTATAAATAAAGATTATGGGAGATAAAAATGGCTATTGCAACATTAAGTGAAATCTCGGATAAAATTGAATTTAAACCTGGAAAATGGCAACACGAAATTAATGTAAGAGATTTTATTCAAAAAAACTATACATTATATGAAGGCGATGCAAGCTTCCTAGCTGATCCTACAAAGGCTACAGTTCAATTGTGGGAAGAGTGTTGTGAACTTTTCAAAAAAGAACGTGAAAATGGCGGTGTCCTTGATATGGATACTAAAATTGTATCAACAATTACTTCACACGGCGCAGGTTATATTGATAAAGATTTAGAAAAAATTGTAGGACTTCAGACAGATAAACCTTTAAAACGTTCAATGCAGCCTTTTGGTGGTATAAGAATGGCAGAAGGTGCTTGTAAATCTTATGGCTATGAGGTTGATTCAAAAGTAACTGAAATATTCACAAAGTATAGAAAAACACATAACCAAGGCGTTTTTGATTGTTATACTCCTGAAATGAAAGCTGCAAGACATGCTGCTATTCTTACAGGACTTCCTGACGCATATGGTCGCGGAAGAATTATCGGAGACTATAGAAGAATTGCTTTGTATGGTATTGATAGATTAATTGAAGATAAAAAAGAACAGCATTCTTCATTAGATGGCGAAATGAATGCTGAAAAAATTCAATTAAAAGAAGAAATTGTCGAACAAATAAGAGCACTTCAAGAAATAGCTGAATTAGGTAGAATATACGGTTTTGATATTACAAAACCGGCTCAAAACGCTAAAGAAGCAATTCAATGGTTGTATTTTGGTTATTTGGCAGCTGTAAAAGAGCAAAATGGTGCTGCTATGAGTATTGGAAGAACTTCTACTTTCTTGGATATTTATATCGAAAGAGATTTAAAACGCGGTCTTATAACTGAAGAAGAAGCTCAAGAAATGATTGACCATTTTATTATGAAATTAAGATTGGTTAAATTTGCAAGAACACCTGAATATAATTCTTTATTCTCTGGAGATCCGACTTGGGTTACTGAATCAATTGGCGGTGTTGGTATTGACGGTCGTCCTTTAGTTACAAAAAATTCTTTCAGATATTTACATACACTTGAAAATTTAGGTACAGCACCTGAACCAAACCTTACTGTACTTTGGTCTACCAGATTGCCTAAAGCTTTTAAAGAATATTGTGCAAGAATTTCTATTGCTACTTCATCTATTCAATATGAAAATGATGATTTAATGAGAGTTACTCATGGTGATGATTATGCAATAGCTTGCTGTGTTTCATCAATGGTTGTTGGTAAAGAAATGCAGTTCTTCGGAGCTCGTGCTAATTTGGCAAAATGTTTGTTATATGCAATCAATGGCGGTGTTGATGAAAGATTAAAAGAACAAATCGGACCTAAATATCGTCCTATTACTTCTGAATACTTAGATTTTGATGAAGTTATGGAAAAATATGATGATATGATGGAGTGGTTAGCAGGTCTATATGTTAATACTTTAAACGTAATTCACTATATGCATGACAAATATTGCTATGAAAGAGCACAAATGGCATTGCATGATAGAGATGTAAAACGTTACTTCGCAACAGGTATAGCTGGACTTTCTGTTGTTGCTGATTCTTTATCTGCTATTAAATATGCAAAAGTAAGAACAATAAGAGATGAAGACGGCATTGTTGTTGACTATGAAGTTGAAGGTGATTTCCCTAAATATGGTAATGATGATGACAGAGTTGACCAATTAGCTGTTGATCTTGTAAAAAGATTTATGGCTAAGATAAGAAAACACCATACTTATAGAAATTCTATTCCTACAATGTCAATTTTGACAATTACATCAAATGTTGTATATGGTAAAAAGACAGGTAATACACCAGATGGCAGAAAAGCAGGTATTCCATTGGCACCAGGTGCTAACCCAATGCACAGACGTGATACAAACGGTGCTGTTGCTTCTTTAGCTTCAGTTGCTAAATTACCTTTTAATGATGCTCAAGATGGTATTTCAAATACATTCTCTATTATTCCTAATGCTTTAGGAAAAGATGAAGTATTTATGGGTGACCTTGCAATTGATTTGGATTGCGGTTGCTGTGAAGATAATATTAGATAATTAATAGAAAGAGGTTTTATAAAATGGCTACAATGCAAGAAGAAAACTTAATTAATCTTTTAGATGGTTATGTTGAAAAAGGCGGTCATCATTTAAACGTTAATGTTTTTAATCGTGAAACATTATTAGATGCTCAAAAACATCCTGAAAAGTATCCTCAACTAACAGTTAGAGTGTCTGGTTATGCTGTTAACTTTATTAAATTAACAAAAGAACAGCAAGATGATGTTATTTCAAGAACTTTCCATTCTGGTTTGGGAAATAATTAGTGTTAGACTTTGTTTCTTTAATTTTTAACACTCTCTCTTATAGTAGAGAGTGTTAAAATTTTATAAAAAATCTGAAATATGAAAAGGGGTGGGTTAAAACTTAAACCACATATTAAAAGTTCAGAAAATACAGACAAATGATGATTATTGCATAGATTATTTAATGATTCCGCCCCATTCAACAAGCGTATAGCCATCACGTTTTATAGGAATCAATTTCTGCGGTTCTAATTTATCATTCTTTTTAGCTTTTTTTATAATAATCTGAATTCTGTTTGAATTTTCTGGTTTTGGCTCAATATAAATTGGTAAATAATTTTCTACTTCTTCATTTTGTAAAAAGTATATTTTTACATATTTCCAATTTTTTTCTTTTGTTGTTTTTGACCAGTATCTTACAAATTCTTTCTTTTCTTTTTCATTAAACAGCATTTCATCTGCCTTTTGAGATAAGAATTTATCAATATTTTCAGTTTTAACAACAAAACCATATTCTTTATCGGGCAAAGGTTTTTTTATTTGTATACCATCCCAATAAATATATGGATATTTATTTATTTCGCATGCATGTTTTGAATACTCAAAACCAAATTCTTTATAAGGTAATTTTTTGCATTTTGTATATTGTGGTTGTAAATCACGAAGATATCCATTTGGTTCTGCTTCAACTAACCAACCATTTTTGTATTGAGGAATAACGTTATTATATTTAATAGATTTATCAAGTTTTATACTTATTTGAATTGTTTCTTGTGGGTATAAATATATTGCAGGTTTACGCGTATTGTTCATTAATGTTGGAACAATCATTAATGCTACAATAATAGTAGTAGTTAATATACAACTAGAAAGTAAAAAAACTATTAATTTTTTTCTAAATTTAAATATTTCTTCATCGGTTGGAATATCAACGTTTATTTGTTTATTTTCAATAATATCTTCCATCTCATTCCCCTTTTTACATTTCGTATAAGGTTGTGGTTAATTCAGGCAAAAGAATTTTATCCCTATTTCCATCAATTATAAACGTATATCTATCGTTAGCGTCAAGTCGTTTTTGTTTTATGTTTTCTACATCTTTGTTGTTTGGTTTTTTCATAAAACCGTTAATATCTACATCTATTAAACAACTAGAGTTTTCAACATTAACTAAGTCAACATTTTTACATCCATTTTCAAATTTTAAAACCATAATAGTTGAACCATCTGCAACAAGAAGAATTGGTTTATTTTTATATTCTTTTAAGTTGTATTTTCTAATTTCTTTCTCAGATAATGTCTTTTCTTTATTCTTGTAAGAAGTATTGTAAGTGTCTATTAATCTCAACCTCTTCGAAATAATTTCAGCAAAAGCTTTTTCGTTAGAATAATCAATTTTTCCTTCAATTTGTTTCTCCAATGAAACTATTTGATTTAAAGCAGACCAGTTTCTCTTAATTAAGGACCTACATTCTACGCCTTGACAAGCACTTTCAGAACAAGAATGAGATGAATAGAACAAAAGAGTAGCAATTGTTCCTACTATACCAATTGTTAAAACAAGAAAAGCAGATAAAATAATAACTATAATAATCTGAACAACATCTTTTACTTTTGGTTTTGGGCTAGACATTTTAAATAAATATTTAAACAATTTTTTATTTTTTCTTAAATAGTTATAAGATTTATAAGATAAAATAATAGAGTATATTATAAATACTATCAAGTTAATAACTAAAATAATAAAGATATAAAAAAGATAAAACATATACTAAAACCTCATTATAATTGTATTATTAAATTCGCTTCTAAACAAGTTGTTGAGCTTAAATCCAATAAAACTCGGGAAACAGATATCGTTTATATGTCGTTTTCTTTTATTCATATTATGAAAATTGTATTGATGAATAAATTAAAACACCGATAACAATTAGCATGCTTGCTATAAAAAATATAAAAAAGAATATAACATAAGGAGGTTGTGAATTATATGCGTATAGAAGTTGCTCTTTTGTGTTAAGACCTCTACCATATTGTATATAGTTTTCTATGTCTTTTTTTGCAAAATAATAGTTTCCAAGTATTTCATATTTAAAATTTGGAATTTCTCTTGAAAATTTTATCAAATCTAAAATAAACTGGTATGGGCATCCATAAAGTCGATTTGTTGAGTCTACTAAAAATTTAATGCACTTTTTATCAGTTAAATTAATTTTGATGAGTGTATTACTTTTTATCTCATTTCTTCTGCTTATTATATTTTTATTAATAGTTGCGATTGATTCAAATGAAACTATATCATTCTTGAAAATTATTTCTCTTTTTGACTCTATTAACCCTTTTTTGTATATTATTTCGATGTGGCTATGTGATATTCTTATTTCAGATACATATTCTGAACTGTTAATAAGATTGAAAATAATAACAAGTATAAAAATGGCTATGAATATACAATTTTCTATTTGAAAATTTTTGCCATGTATTTTGCATAGAAATATGTATATCCCTGCCAATATCGTGATTAAAATAACGTATAGTAATAATGTAATATATTTTTGTTCAGCTTTTATTTTTATCATTCCACAATAATTCCTTGTTGAAAAAATTATATACATCTGAATTATTGATGTTCTACAATAATTATTTGTATTTTTTGCAAGCGGAAATCCACTTTTCTATATTAATTAAATCCTTTTCATCATATGTAGGATTTGTATGTTTGAATTCAGGAGTCTCTTCTGCTTGGTCTTGTATGTATTGTAGTATTATTTCTTTATGTTTATAAAAATCTTGAAGTGCAGAGTTGAAATCTGATAAATAATATTCAGCATAACCTCTTTGAAAATATGCGTTTGTATATTTGTATTTTATGTGCGTGATTACATAGTCATAACATAATTTCATTTCTTCATAGTTCTTTGTCTTTTTGTATAATCTGCCAAGAAGAGAGTATAATTCTATATCTTTTTTGCCTACAAATTTAAAATTATGATATTTCCTGTATATTGATTTTGAATCTATATATTTTAACCCTTCTTTTGCAGTTTTTATTGCTTTATCATATTCTTTTAACTTGTTATAACAGTACGCTTTAGCTAAATATGTTTCTGCTGTGTTTGGAAAGTATTCTTCTGCTTTATTTAATTCGTTGATTGCCTCTTTATACTGATTTTTCTTCGTTCTCAATTCGTAGGCTTGATTATAATGCTTCATATATGCTTGTTCTTCTTTTGTCAGTTTACCTGCAGGCATGGACATATAACCCATGAAGCATAAATTCCCAATTAAAACGAGTATCAAAATTAGGTATATAATTTTGATAACTTTGGGCTGACTTTTATATTCATATTTTAATTGTTCACTAAAAGAAAGTCGCTTTTTATATATACTATAATTTTCTATATCTTTTTTTGCAAACTCATAATTACCATTTACTTGGTATTTAAAGTTAGGAATTTCTATTGAATTTTTTATTAAATCTAAGATAAATTTATATGGACTTCCCCATAATTTGTTTGAAGAATCTTGCAAAAATTGGATTTGATTTTCGTTTTTAAGCTTAATTGTAACTATCGAATTGCAATAGACGTAACTGGTCTTTCCTGAATTTATTTTGTTAATATTTACTATTGCTTCGAATACTTCTATATCCTCCTTTAAAATTCGTGTTCTTTTGGTTTCTTTTTGCTTTTTTTTATATATTAATTCAATATAGTCGGCTGATATTATTATGTCTGATACATATTCAGTTTTATTCTTTATTGAAGTGAAAATAAATGGAACAATAGCGAATAATAATATTCCTATCAGTGCATAAAAATCAGAACGGGTTTTGCTGCTAATATCGGTTTCTGTCATAAACAGGAAATATACTATAAAACCGATTATTACAAATATTGCAATAAGAGCAAGAATTGATATAAAAATTGAAAACTGTTGCTGAACTTTTATTTTTATCATTTTACTATAGTACCCTATTTTTAAATATGATAAACGGCAAAATTATTGATATTTTTTTTATATAATAAAGATTATGACAGGTCAGATATTTGGAAATGTTCATTCTATAGAATCTTTTGGGACAGTTGACGGCCCGGGGATTCGGCTTGTTGTATTTTTACAAGGTTGTCCTATGAGATGTTTATATTGCCATAATCCTGATACTTGGTCTTATGAGAAAAATAAAAAAGTTTTTGTATCTGAAATTCTTGATAAATATGACAGTATAAAAGAATTTTTAAAAAATGGCGGAATAACTGTAACAGGAGGAGAACCTTTATCTCAGATAGATTTTGTTACGGAACTTTTCAAACAGGCAAAACAGAAGAACATTCATACCGCTCTTGATACTTCGGGGGTTCTATTTAACAGAAAAAATTTAGCTCAATTTGATAGGCT
>CALUQL010000086.1 GCA_944322895.1 Candidatus Gastranaerophilales bacterium | reverse complement strand
AATTTTTTTAATTCTGAAGCTTTTGGGTTACCAACAGATTTGCCTTGGAAACTTTATATTCCTTATAGTGCCAGACCTATAGAATATAAATCCTATGAATATTTTCATCCTGCTTTTTTGTATGAATCTATATTAAGTATTTTAATTTTTATTGTTTTATATTTAATTCTTTCAAAAGTAAAAAATAGAAAAGATGGTTTAATCTTTTTTATTTATATCATTTTGTATTCGTTAGCAAGAATATTAGTTGAATCTGTTAGAGTAGATAGTGTTTTATCTTTTAATAATATTCATATTGCTCAGATAGTTGCATTATTATTTGTATTTGCTTCTGTCATATCGCTTATAATTTTGTATAAAAATAAAAAGTCATAAATTTTGTAATAAATTTGATTTGATTTATAATATTCGTATGAAAAGAAAATATATTTGGCTAATAGAAATTATAGTTTGGCTTTTGATTATTTCAGGCGGATTGTTTTTGTTTATATATAAAACAGCTGTAAAAGATAATGTTCAAAACTCGTATTATATTTTCTTTGATGATGTAGATGGTTTGGTAGAGGGGTCTCCTGTTCGTTTAATGGGAATAAATATTGGTTATGTTAAAAATGTAAAAATCTTTGATAATAAAGTATTTGTATCTCTTCTTGTCACGAAAAAAGATGTTCAAATACCAAAATGTGCAACTGCATCAATCCAATTTTACGGGTTGGGTGGTTCTACTTCTTTAGAACTTAATCCATCTACAGCTTCTGAAATTGAAAATAAAGAAGAAATCATACCCTCCGCATCGTATAGAGTTCAAGATTTTTGGGACGGACAAAAGCTTGCATCAAATGTAATGATTGATATTTATGGTGGTATTGGTCGTACAATTCAAGCTTCCGGTTTATTAAATAACAAAGAATTTCTCAAGCAAAGTTCTTTAGTTGGAAATATTTCTCGTCAAACAAGTGAAATTAATACTGCTCAGTCTGTTATAATTTACAAATTAACAAAAAGAACATTTGATTATGTAAATAATACAAGTAGTCAAAATAATGTTGAAATTGAAAATAATCAAAATAGTTTAAACGAAGAAAGTATGAAGGAAATAAATAATGAATGAGTATTCTAACGTCTATGTTGTAAATCATCCTTTATGTTGCCATAATCTTAGTATAATTAGAAATAAAGATACTAATGCTGAAGTATTTAGAAATGCTATAAGAAGAATAACTTATCTTTTATTTTATAAAGCAACTGAGGATTTAGAACTTGAAGATATTATTGTCGAAACTCCTTTAGAATCTTGTAAATCAAAAATTTTAAGTAAGAAAAAGGAAATTATAATAGCCCCAATACTTAGAGCAGGTTTGATTTTTTCAGATATTGCAAATGAAATTATGCCATATGCAACTGTCCGTCATATTGGTATGTATAGAGATGAAGATACATTAACGCCAGTTTGGTATTATAATAAAATTCCAGTTGAGTTTGAACATCCTGAAGATAAAATTATTTTGATACTTGACCCGATGCTTGCAACTGGAAATTCAGCTATAGATGCTATTAAGCTTTTTGCAAATAAAAAAGTACCTCAGAATAATATTCGTTTTGTTAGTTTGATTAGTGCGCCTGAAGGTTTAAGTAAAGTTCAAAGTGCATATCCTGATGTCAAAATTATTACTGCGAGTATTGATGATTGTTTGAACGAACATGGATATATCTGTCCCGGTCTTGGTGATGCAGGTGATAGAATATTTAATACGGTAGAAAACTAATGTTTTATTTTGATGATTTTTATGGGAAAAAAGTATTAAAATCTTCCTTATTAGCAGAGGTAGATTGTTTTTTTACAACTCGTGATTTTGTATTAACCTCTGCTTCAAGACCTGATTTAGAAATAGAAGCAAATCAAAATAGAAAATTTTTAATAGAAAAATTTGGTTTAAAAGATGTATATACAGCCAAGCAGACACATAGTTCAAATGTTCATATTATAAAATCAGAAAAATATTTTTATGATGATACAGATGCTTTAATTTCAAATGTAAGTGATTCATTATTAATACTTAATTTTGCTGATTGTGTTCCAATTATTTTATATTCAAAAAAAGATAACATTGGTGCAGTTGTTCATGCCGGATGGAGAGGAACTGTTTTAAAAATTTTAAAAAAGACAGCTTTAAAAATGAGCACTGAACTAAATGTAAAATTAAATGATATTACTGCTTTAATTGGTCCTGCTATTGGAAAATGTTGTTTTGAAACAGATGAAGATGTGTTTAATAAAATTGTAGAAGATAAAAGTCAAAAAAAAATTTATGAAAAAAAAGCTAACAAATTTTACATCGATTTAAAATTATTGAATTATAGCCAGCTGGAAGAAATTGGTATAAAAAATATAGACATTTGTAGCTATTGCACATGCTGTATGTCTGATATATTTTTTTCATATAGAAAAGAAAATGGAATTACAGCAAGGCATTCTGCTGTTTTAAGGATAAAGGGGATATAAAATGTCAGTAATAGAAAAATTAGCAATAATATCAGATACAATAACAAAAGTAATGAATTTTGTATTGTCAGATGAAATAGTAAAACCTGATTTTGATGAATATCTAGCAACTTTATCAGCAAAAAACGCAGATCCTGGAAGAATTCAAGTTCTTCTTATTCCTTATATATTTGAAAGACGATTAACAGAAGCAAGAAAAACAATAATTGAGTTATTTGAAGAAAAAAATACAGATTTAACAAGTACAGAAAAAGAAATTTTAGAAAATCTTTCGCATTCCTTTGCATCTGTATTTGAAATAAGGAGAGTGCTTAGTAATGGTTTTGAATTATATAATCTAGTAAATGAAAAGATGTACAAAGTATTGTCTTTGGTAAAAATGAATAATTTTAGAGGCATTACTCCCGGACAATTTGCACTTTGCAGAATCTTACCAATGAATCAAGAATTTTATCTTTTAGAAATATCTAATGTAATTTCAAGCATAAATAAGGAAGAAGTATATAAATATGCAATTGCCAAAATAATAGAAAGGCCTGAGGATGCCTATGAGCAAAATCCAAAAAAACAAGAGCAAATTGAATCTTTAGTTAAAAACTTTGGGCAAAAATTTATAAATTGTTTTGAAACAGATGAAATTATTACTACAAATCTTTATGCTGATAATTTGATAAATATGTTTAATTTATACTGTGATACTGATGAAATACCTTCAAAAGAGCAAATTTCAGAAAATATAAAACAAGTTGAAAATAACAGATACTTTACTGTATCAGATTTTAAAAGTTCATATTCTGATTTTATGGAAAAGTCATTAGAAGGTTTTTCTTCTCATTCTTCTACATATGATATTGGTATTATCTATGACAAAGAGCTTGGGTTATTTGTTATACCTTTTTATCAAACATTTTGTAAAATTTTTGAGGCAGATGATTATAAATCAGTTCAAGGGTATAAAGATTGTATAAAAAACTTTATGGAAAATGATAAAGTTCCTGCAAACATTATTAGAAGAGTAGCTGCTAAATATTCTAATTTTATTGATAGAATAAACCAAATTTTAGAAACTTCTTATACAATTAATTCTTTACTGAATTATTATAAACCCGATTCAATTGATAAAAAAATATATTCTTCAGCAAGTGTTTTATATGCATCAAAGATCTTCGAACAAATGATGAATGTTGTATCCCATAAAGAAGAAATAAAACCAAAAGATGGTATTGATTATTCTAATGTAGGTAGAAATGATAAATGCCCTTGCGGTAGCGGTAAAAAATATAAAAATTGTTGTATGCAAAAATAATGTTTTTGTATGACAAATAAATTTTTGTTTAATCTTTGTATAAACATACACTAGCTTGTTTATAGTTGTCGAGTAGAGAGTTTTTAATGAATTTAGTTGATATATATACAAAACCGATTATTAATTCATCCGAAAAGAATATAAGAAATTCTTTTAAAGAAAATGATAAAAGAGAATACAGTGATCCATTAAGAAAATGGCCATTGAAAGGTCTAGCATATTCAAATGAATTAGGTGCTGTAGTTAGCGGTATTTCTCCTAAATTAGGTACTGCATTGTGGGTTCCTGCATTAATGTATTTTGGTGCCGATATTTATGATAAATATAAGAATGACGAAACACAATATGCTCCAAGTAAAAGAAGAGGATTAAAAGAAGCAATTTTTCAAGCAATGGCAAGTGTTGTTCTTCCTACTGCTGCCGTAAAAACCGGATAAAAAATTTTTTCTTCATTAGGTCTTGCTTCTAAATCGGGTCTTACTATAAAGAATAAACAAACAGTTATAGAAAAATCATTATCATATATGCAAGCTAAAAGTTTGCATACTTTTGAAAATAATCCTACACCATATGTTGAGGGTTTTAAAGACGCAATATCAACAATGGCAAGTGACTTGCATGGTGATTTCAGGGCATTGCCAAGAGCTAAGAAAATATTAAAAGTGGTTAATCCATTAAAAAATTTTGATTCTATTGCATTTGCAAATCCTCAAAAGTTGAGTGAATTTTCTGAAAAACAAGCATTGAGTGTTTTGGAAATGCGTGAAAAGTTAATGAATAATGAAAAGCCTAAGCAATTGTCAAATAAACTGTTTAAGAAATTCTTAGATATACAAAGTGAATATAAAAAATATATCCACAGGATGGATATTTAGGGAAGGTCGCAAAAAGTATCTTAAAAGAATATCATCATACACAAATATTTAAGAATAAGATGATTAAAACAGTTGGTGGATTTGTAGCATTAGCACTTCTTTTAAAACCAATAGATAATTTTGTTGAGAATATTGTTATAAAAAAGACTGTAGAACCCGGACTTGATTATTTTTCAAAAAGTTTAAATAGAGAATAATTATTTGTTTTTATAGAAATTACAATATTTTTGTAATTTACAAATATCACAGTTTGGTTTTGTTGGTTTACAGACATTTTGTCCCAGTGTTACAAATAGTGTATTAATATTAGACCAAAGTTCTTTTTGTAAATTTTCTTTTAAGGCAAATTCTGTCTCTTCAGGTTCTTTTGTAGAAACAATGCCAAGTCTATTTGAAATTCTGTGTACGTGAACATCAACACATATGCTTGGCAAATTATAGCCTTTAGATTGCACTAGATTAGCTGTTTTTCTTCCTACCCCTTTAAATTTTATGAGTTCGTCAATGTCTGTAGGTACTGTCGAATTATAGTTATAATATAGTTCTCTGGCAATATCTAAAATTTGTTTTGCTTTATTTTTATAAAAGCCAACAGGATATATTGCTTTTTCTAGGTCTTCTAGTTTGACATTTAGAAAGTCTTTTGGTGTTTTACCTAATTCAAGCATCCTCATTGTTGCTGGATATGTTGTTCTGTCATTAGTTCTTAAAGATAATATACAAGCAATTAAAACAATAAATGGATCGTGAATATCTTCCATAAACTGAACAAATTGAGTGTATGGCAGATTCATATCTTTTATATTTTTTATTATTTTTTCAAAATTTTTAATCATATTTTATTATACATAATTTTACATAATTTTACATAATAAATCTTTTTATTAAAGTTTTGTTTTAAAGTTTCGATTAGTTCCCATATATAAGTGATAAAGAAAGGATATTTATGGCATTTTTAAACGAAATTTCAAATCTATTTAACGTTTTATTTAAAGGAGATATTCAGAAGAGTGAAAATAAAACAACAGATGATGAATCATCAATTTTTAGCGATTTTAGCCAAAAAGAATCAAAGATAGATAATCAAAATGTTGATCAAGATTATGTTCAATCATATGATGATATTTCTGAACAACTATTTATAAATAAACAAGTAAAGAGGAATGAAGAATTTTCAGAAAAATGGCAAAATGAATTAATATCTACATTATCTAATGCAGATATTTCTGATGAATTAAAAAATGAGCTATCATCTTTATATAATAGTCTAATAAATTCTGGCGACCAAGCTAAAAAGGATAGAATAAATGCTCAAATAATGCATTTATTTGCAGAAGAAGAAAGTAAAAATAACAATGATTTAGAAGCGTTGTACTATAATTTGACACTCAGTGCAACGCGCGTCATGGAAGGTAATGATCTAAAAGGATTATATGAACAACTCTCTGAATGTGTATCACAAAATCAGAAATTTGTTTTTCAAAATGAAATTGAAAAGAAACGATCTGCTTATCAAGCCGAAGAGTCAAAGAACTTTATTCAATCTTATATTTATCAACAAGATTTGCCTAAAAATGTAAAAGATACTTTATCTAGTTTATATTCAGACTTATTAGATGCACCATACAAGGAGCAGAGAGAACAAATTGAAGCTCAGATACACTTATTCTACAGCCAGAATGGTATTGATAAAAACAGCGAATTAGCTCTTGGATTAAATTATAATGCGGTAATATCTATGAAAAATCAGGAAATAACAGAACTTTATGAACAGTTATCAGAAGCATATTCACAAAATACGAGAGATTATATATTGTGTAAGATTGAAACTGTTAAATCTGAGTATGATTCAGAAATAGAATCATATTCTCAACAAATGATTATTAATGATTTAAATATACAGAATGAAGCAAAATCCCAAATTTTGGGTTTAATATCAGAAATGAGTAATACTGATTCTCCGCAAAAAATAGATGCACTTTCTGCAAGTATATCACAAATTATGCAAGAAGCAGGAGTAGATAATCAAAGCAGTGCATATATTAATTTCAATAATTCTGTCAAAAACCTACAAATGAATAAAGAATTAAAGTTATTGTATCAAGAACTTAGTGAGGCTGATTCAAATGAACAAAGAGCGGAATTAAATAAAGAAATTAGAGATGTATTGGAAAAGTATAATTTTGAGCTTTCGTAATAGATTAATAAAACTTTAAGAATGTAAAAGAGAGAAAGTATATTTTCTCTCTTTTTTGTTGACTTGGGCAATTAATTTGAGATAATTTACATTAATGGAGAGAAAATCTTGAGCCGTAAATTTATAGGAACAATATTGGGGATAGTTGCATCTACAAGCTATGGAACAAATCCATTGTTTGCACTGCCTTTGTATGCTGGTGGAATTAGTGTCAATTCAGTTTTGTTTTATAGATATTCTCTCGCGTTGATTATTTACTATGTTTTATTGAAATTTATAAAAAGAGTTTCATTAAAAATATCTTTAAAAGATATTTTACCGTTAGCAGTACTTTCTATATTATTTGCTGGTTCATCAATAACATTATTTAATTCTTTTAAATATATTGATTCTGGTGTTGCGTGTACAATATTGTTTATTTATCCAATCTTCGTTGCATTAATTATGTCGTTATTTTTCAAAGAAAAAGTGACAAAAACAACTATTTCTGCACTATTTTTAACTTCTATAGGTATTCTTCTTTTATATAATGGGAAATTAGATCAAAAATTAAATATGACAGGAATTACTTATATATTAACTTCAGCGCTATTTTATGCTCTCTATATAGTTTCTGTAAAGAAAATAAAAGGTGTAAGAACAATTCCATCCGAAAAAATGACGTTTTATGTTATCTTGTTTAGTATTCCTATTTTTATATATAATTTGAATTTTTGTACACAATTGCAAATAATAAAGTCCCCTATGTTGTGGCTTAATGTAATTGGACTAGCTATATTTCCAACGATTATTTCTATTGAAGCAACTAATGTTGCAATAAAATTGATTGGTTCTACATATACAGCAATACTTGGGGCGTTAGAGCCTTTAACCGCGATATTTTTTGGAGTACTTTTATTTCATGAAGTTCTTACAACAAGAATAATTATTGGTATAGTATTAATTTTAACAGGTGTTATTTTAATTATTCTCAGAAAGAAAAAATAATTTTACAACATTAGAAATTTGGTATAATATAAAACTAAATATTACACTGTGAATAAGGAATAGCCAATGTTTGAAAAATTTTATTCTGAAAGAATTAA
>CALUQL010000085.1 GCA_944322895.1 Candidatus Gastranaerophilales bacterium | reverse complement strand
GATTCTTTTGTTCAAGATGATATGTCAACTATGGAACAAAAATATGATTTAGCTTGTCGTATAGCTGCATATTATAAAACTCAATACGAAAGTTTATTAGAAAAAGGAAGTTGTATAGCTTAATTTTTATATATAACTGGACTTATATAGTTTTATATGATATTTGTTATTTATGGATAATAAAGAGAAATATTGGTATGCTTTTGCACGTTTAACAAAAACATCATCTGCTTTTGTTAATAAATTATATAGTCATTTCGGTTCAATTGATTTGGCTTGGAATGCAAGAGCTAATGATTTATACAAAATAGAGGGCATACAAAAGAGACAAATTGAAGCGTTTATTGAAGAGCGAAAACACATAACTCCTCAAGAATGCATGGATTATATCAAAAAAAGAAATATAGATTTTATTCACCCAGAGGACAACAGATATCCATATCTATTAAAACATATAGATAATCCTCCAACAGGACTATTCTTACTTGGAAATATAGATATATGCAATATGGAACGAACACTTGCTGTTGTAGGTTCAAGAAAAGCAAGTGAAAATTCTAAAAATACATTAAGAAATATATTATCAGGATTTGCAAATACAGATATATGCATAGTATCAGGACTTGCCGAAGGAATTGATACAGTTGCTCATAAAACAGCAATAGAAAATAATATAAAAACAATAGCAGTAATTGGCGGTGGATTTGATAAATTATATCCAAAATCTAATATTGAACTATTTAACAAAATAATAGACGGGAATGGTGCAGTAATAACAGAATATTGGCCTGATATCGATGCAATAAGCTGGCATTTCCCTGTCAGAAACAGAATTGTATCCGGAATTTCAAAAGGTGTTTTAATTGCTGAAGCAGCAATAAAATCGGGTGCAATGATTACAGGAAAACTTGCTTTAGAACAGGGTAAAGAACTTATGTGTATCCCTGGATTAATATCAAACCCAAACACTGAAGGCATATATTCTTTATTAAAAACGGGAGCAACATTAGTAACAAACACTCAGGATATTCTTGATGCACTAAATTGGGAACTTAAAACTAATATTCAAAAAAAGAATGAAAATAATTACAACTTTTCTGAAGAAGAAAAACTAATATATGATATCTTAAGAAAAGATTCCTTAACAATGGATGAAATAGTAACAAAAACAAACTTGAATATTAATGATTTAATGGTAATATTAACAAAGTTAGAATTGGATGGAGTAATTTCTCAAACACACGGAGAGAAATATATAATAATAAATTAGAGGCACATGGCGAAGAAATCTGAAAAAACACTTGTAATAGTTGAGTCACCTGCAAAATCAAAAACAATAAAAAAAATACTTGGTGATAATTATCAAATAGAAGCGAGCTACGGACATATTCGAAATTTACCGACTAAAGATCCGAAAACTGATAATTTAGGTTTTGATGTAAACAATAATTTCGAACCGAAATTTGAGATTATACCTAATAAAAAAGATGTAGTCAAAAAATTAAATGACTTATCAAAAAAGTTTGATAACATATTGATTGCATCCGACCCTGACCGTGAAGGGGAAGCAATAGCTTGGCACGTAAGACAAATACTAACAGTGCCTGATGAAAAAATAAAAAGAATTGAATTCAATGAAATAACACCAAAAGCCGTAAAATATTCAGTCGAGCATCCTCGCGAGATAAATATGGATATGGTGCAAGCTCAGCAAACAAGACAAATTCTTGATAAACTGGTGGGTTATAAATTGAGTCCTGTATTATGGAAGCAAATGGGTAATTATAATTTATCAGCAGGCAGAGTTCAATCTGTAGCACTAAGAATGATTTGTGAAAGAGAAGATGAAATAGAAGCATTTATACCTCAAGAATATTGGTCAATACACGCTGAACTATCAAAAGAAGGTAAAATATTTGAAGCTGAACTTTCTAAGTACAAAAATAAAGCTATAGAGAAAACAATTAAAAACGAAGAGCAAGCTCAAAAGATTGTTGAAGAATTAAAGTCTTCTGAATTTAATGTTTCCAAAATAACAAACAAAACTACAAAAAGAAAACCTACAGCACCATTTATAACCTCAACATTGCAAAGAGCAGCAAGTTCTAAATTAGGCTTCGGCGTACAAAAAACAATGCAAGTTGCGCAAAAATTATATGAAGGTATTGAACTTGAATCAGGAGCAGTTGGTTTAATTACATATATGAGAACAGACAGTGTCAGAGTATCAGATGATGCAATGGCAATGGCAAAAGATTTTATTCTTAATAACTACGGAGAAAAATATTATCCTGAAAAAGCTAATATATATGTAAAGGGCAAACAAAATGTACAAGATGCTCACGAAGCTATCCGCCCTTCATATCCAGATAAAACACCCGAAAGTATTAAACAGTATTTGGATAATGATCAATACAGATTATACAAGTTAATTTGGGAGAAATTTATGTCTTCCCAAATGGCAAATGCAGAAATAGCAAATAAAACAATTGATATTTCAGCAGGTGATTACACACTAAAAGCCGGAACAAGTAAAACCATCTTTGACGGATTTTTAAAATTATATAATGACAGTGAAGATGAACAAGAAGCAGAAAAAGAAGCTAAAATTCCTGATTTAAATGAAGGAGACAAAGTTGATTGTAATAAAATAAATCCAAAACAACACTTTACACAACCACCTCCAAGATATAACGAAGCTTCACTTGTAAAAGCATTGGAAGAGCATGGTATAGGTCGACCATCAACTTATGCAACCATTATAACAGTAATTCAAACAAGAAAATATGTAGAAAAGAAAGATAAAGCTTTACATCCTACGATTTTAGGCAGAGCTGTATCTAAACAGTTAGTAGAACAGTTCTCTGATATAATGGATTACAAATTTACAGCAGGAATGGAAGAAAAACTTGATAAAATTGCAGAAAAAAAAGCTGTATGGAATAAAGTTTTGCAAGAATTTTATGATCCGTTTATGGAAGAAGTACAATCCGTAATGAAAACAGCACATAAAATAAATATTGAAACAAACATAAAATGTCCAAAGTGCGGGAAACCAATGCTTGTTAAGAATGGCAAAAATGGTTCTCAATTTTTAGGCTGTTCAGGTTATCCTGAATGCAAAAGTATAATGTCAATTAATGTTCTAACAGAACAAGATGTTCAAAATGAACAAGAACAAGAATCTGAAGTTTCACAAGAAAAATGTGAAAAATGCGGTTCTGAAATGATATTTAAAAATGGACCTTACGGCAAATATCTTCAATGTACAAATGAAGAATGCAAGCACAGGAAACCATATCATAAATCAACAGGTGTAACTTGCCCAAAATGCGGACAAGGGGAAATTGTATTTAAAAAATCAAAAAAGGGAACCGTCTTTTTTGGTTGCAACAGATACCCCGATTGTGATTATGTTTCTTGGTATGAACCGGTTAAAGAGAAATGTCCGAATTGCGGAAGTATGCTTGTAAAGAAAATAACCAAAAATGCAAAGAAACTAGAGTGTACAAATAAAGAATGTGCGTTCACAAAAGAAATGGAAGAAGAATAGTTATGTATAAATTCGGTATAATAGGTTATCCTTTATCACATTCAATGTCAAAAGTAATTCAAGAAGCAGCATTCAAGTCTGTCAGTTTAGAAGGCACATATGAAGTACTTGAAACAGAGCAGGAAGATTTGGTAACAAGAATAAAATATCTTCGTTCTAATGGATTTCAAGGATTTAATGTAACTATTCCATTAAAAGTACCTATTACTTTGTTTTTATCAGGTGTCGACAATGTTGCAAATGTAGCTGGAAGTGCAAATACAATCAAAATACAACCTGATATGTCAATGATAGGATACAATACAGATGTATATGGATTTGTTGAAGCTATACCAGAAAATTTCAGAGAAGAAATACAAGGAAAAGAAGTCGCAATTTTAGGTAATGGCGGAGCTGCAAGAGCAGTTGGAGTGGGTCTTTCTATTTTAAAAGCATCTAAAATAGATTTCTATGCAAGAAACATTCTTAATGCAAAAGAAATGGTTGATGCTCTCAGAGTTAATTTTCCAAATACCGAAATGAACTGCAAACAAATTGAAGGATTAAAAGATATTTCAAAATATAAGATTTTAGTTAATACAACACCTATAGGAATGAGAAGCAAAGCAATGGGCATTTCACCTATAGATGAAGACGTTGTAAAAACAATGAATAAAGACTCTATTATATATGATATTGTTTATAATCCTTTAAATACAGAATTGATTAAGCTGGCAAAAAAACATAATATTAAGACTATACAAGGCTTAGACATGCTAATCTATCAAGGAGCAAAAGCTTTTGAAATTTGGACAGGTAAAAAACCTGATACTTTGAAAATGAAAATTGCAGCACTTGAAGCAATGGTGGAATAAGCTACTTTATATTTCAACATCTTTCATCATTGAAATTAATGTAGATATAGTTGATTCCATTGTTACGCTATCTGATACTCTTTGTTGTAAAAATGCATTTATTTGAGGCATTAATTCAATTGCTATATCCAATTTGGGATTAGATCCCGCATTATACATACCAACATCAATTAAATCTTTATTTTCTCTATATAAAGCCATTAACTTACGCATTTTATATGCAGATTGTTTATGTTCTTCTGTAACAATTTCTGTAAATAAACGACTAATACTTCCCAAAACATCAATAGCAGGATAGTGATTCATCTCAGCAACTTTTCTGGATAGAAAAATATGCCCATCAACAATACCACGAACGGTATCAACAACAGGGTCATTGATATCATCCCCCTCCATCAATACAGTATATAACGCTGTAATAGAACCTCTAGGGCTATTACCACTTCTTTCTAAAATTCTCTGCAGCCAAGAGAAAATAGAAGGAGGATATCCTTTTATCGTTGGAGGTTCTCCTATAGAAAGACCTACTTCTCTTCCTGCCATAGCACAACGAGTAACCGTATCTGTCATTAAGAATACTTTTTTACCTTTATCTCGAAAATATTCACAAACTGCGGTTGCTGTCATTAAACATTTCTGACGAATTAGAGGTGGTTGGTCGCCTGTTGAGCATACAATTACAGATTTTTTCATACCTGCTTCGCCAAGAGAATTTTCTACAAATTCTTTAACTTCTCTCCCACGTTCTCCAATCAATGCAACAACGTTGACATCAGCATCAGAATTTCTTGCAATCATACCAAGCATTGTACTTTTACCAACACCTGAACCGGCAAATAACCCCATACGTTGTCCGGCTCCAAGAGTAAGTAAAGAATCAATAGCCCTTACACCCGTAGAAAACATTGTTTTTATTATAGGTCTTTCAAAAGGCCCAGGGGGCGGATTTTCTATATTTACCCAAGGAGCTCCTCTTGTATCCATGGGTTTTCCGTCAATGGGTTCACCTAAAGGACTTATTAATCTACCAAGTAAGAAATCCCCCATAGGAATACTTATTGCTTTTCCTGTTGTAGTAACTAGACTGCCTTGTCCAATTCCTGCACCATCATACAAAAGTAATAACTGAGCATTTTCGCCTTTAAACGCAACTACTTCTGCCGGTTTTTTTTCACCTTCGGCTGTTTCTATAAAACATAAATCACCAATTTTTAGTCCCGGTAATTTTACTTCTACAGTCAAGCCCAAAAGCTTAGAAACGGAACCCTTATATGAATATAATTTGGTTGAATTAATTATATCAAACGCCTGTTTCTTTACAAATTCTATGGATTTTTCTCTACTTTGATTTAACATTTATCTACCCGAAATTATAATTTACAGATTCACCAATAGTATCAACTGCTTCAACTCTTATATCGGTTATTAATTCAGAATATGAAATAACAACTATTGTAGGAATATGTCTTTCTAATAATTGATATAAAGGAAGTCTAATTCTTGGAGAACATAATATCACAGGTTGAACATTAATGCTTTGATGTGCTCTGATTAATGTAGATGCTGCGGATTCAATAAGTTCTTGAACCTGTAAAGGATTCAATAAGAACATTGTACCCAATTCTGTTCTTTGACAACTGTCATCTAAAGTTTTTTCCCATTCAGGAGATAGTGTTAAAGCATACAATATTTTGTCTTTTGTACAATTTGCAAGACAAATCTGTCTGCCTAACGCAGCTCTTAAACGTTCTGACAATATATCAGGTTCTTTTGAAAATCTTGCATAGTCACATAATCTTTCAAAAATATAAATAATATCTTTAATGGAAACTTTTTCTCTAATAAGATTAACAAATATTTTACGTAAATCACTTGTTGAAATAATTGTTGGAACAAGATCGTTAACCAACGTGGGATCTTGACTCTTAACCAATTCCATAAGTTTAAGAACATCAGTCTTAGTCATAATTTCATCAACATATTTTCTTACACAGTCCTGTAAATGCGTAATTATTACATCAACGGAATCAACAGCAGTAACATCTTTCTGCTCTTTTAAGAAATTTGTATCCATCCAATAAGCTTGAGTTTGATAAGTAGGATCAACACCTATAATGGCATCCTTAGGAACTTCTTTACCTAAAGCATCCCACTGATCAGCAATAACCATACTTTTTTTCGGATAAACAGTTCCAACTGCAACGGTATTACCACGAACTGAAATCATATATTCATTTGCACCAATTGCAGAAGAGTCCATAATTCTGATATTTGGTATAATATAACCGAGTTCATCAGTAACACGTTGTCTTAATGCTGCAATTTTAGGTAGAAGCATACCATCTTGTTCCGGATCTGCTATTTCTAATAAACCCGTACCAACTTGCAAGTTTAATACATCAACACCCAATCTTTCGTACATTCTGTTAGGGTTTGTCAAATCACTCATACTCTTCTTAACAGCGTCTAATTGTCCTAACTGCGATTGCACATCTTTATTAACAGAAACAATCAAATATGCAGCCATAATTACTAATGCATATACTGTAAATGTATACCAAGGTAGACCTGTATAAAAACTTGTCAATGCAATAAAAACAAGGAATACAACAGTAAAAATTAAACTTGACGGTTTGCTCATTATTTGACCTGAAAGGTCTCCACCTAAAGAGCCGCCTGAAGCAGTAGAACGAGTCATTACGATACCGGCTGCAATTGCCATTAACAAAGATGGTAACTGAGCAGCCAAACCATCACCAACTGTTAATACTGTATATTTTTGAACCGCTTCACCTGCTGCCATGCCATTCATTAATACACCGACACACAAACCGCCTACTATATTTATTACAACGATGATGATACCTGCCATAGTATCACCTTTTACAAACTTCATAGCACCATCCATAGAACCGTATAAGTTAGATTCTCGTTGTAAGTCTTCTCTTCTTTTTACTGCTTCTTCAGGTGATATTAATCCTGCGTTAAAGTCAGCATCAATTGTCATTTGTTTACCAGGCATCGCATCTAATGCAAATCTTGCTGCAACTTCGGCTATACGTTCAGAACCCTTTGTAATTACCATAAATTGGACTATTGTAATAATTATGAATATTACAAAACCAACAACCAAATTACCACCAGTTACGAAATTACCAAAAGCATCAATAACTTCACCCGCTTCACCTTTTGCAAGAATCAATCTTGTTGATGCAATAGATAGAACAAGTCGAAACATTGTACCTATTAATATAATAGATGGAAATGAAGCCAATTCTAAAGGTCTTTGTATATACAATGAAATCATCAATAATAAGATTCCAAGTGTAATATTAAAACTTATCGCAAAGTTTACAATCCAAGACGGGAGTTCAACAATAAGTAAAACAATCAGCAATATTACAAATATTGCTAATCCTATTTCACTTATCATTGATGGTTTTGCACCTTGCGGTTGTGCCATTATATATTAACTCTCTTCCTTCTTTTTTAATGCTTTTTCTATTATTGAAAGCTGAGTTTCAAGTGTTGCATCTATTAAACCATTTGATGTTTCCACTATCACACCGCCCTCTTTTATCTCATTATCGGGAATTACAGAAATTTTTGCTTCAAAATATTCGCCTGAAAATATTTCTGGAATCTTATCCCTAACTATTTCTACATCCTTAGGCATTACTTTTAGTGTAATTTTATTTTCTGTTTTATGTATTTCTTCTACGACACCTTTTATCATAGAAAT
>CALUQL010000084.1 GCA_944322895.1 Candidatus Gastranaerophilales bacterium | reverse complement strand
GAGAAGCTCGGTTATAACAAAAGCCGTATGTCCGAATTATTAGACTGTGATTTGTCATATATTGGTAAAATTGAACGTTCTGAAAAATTTCCCAATTTGAAAATGATTTTTAAAATCGCCGAAGTATTACAGATACCTGCAAAAGATTTATTTGATTTTGAATGATACACAATAATATTTTGTATCTTTAATAAATTTATTCCGGAATATTACAGTTGTTATATTTGAAATAAACTGTAAACCCTTGTAAATAAAAGGGTTTACCTTGAATAATACATAAATTATAATATTAATATAAAGTGTATTATTGATTATTCTTGAATTTTAGCAATCAAGGAGGTAAATTTTATGGAATTTGTTCAACCAATTCGAGATATTAAACAGATTGAAACTATTAAGAAACTGCTTAAACAACAGAATTTGAGAGATTATTGTCTATTTGTACTCGGCATAAATTCAGGGTTAAGGATTAGTGATTTACTGAAACTTAGGATATCTGATGTCAGCGAAAAAGGGAAGGTCAAGGACAGGATAAGATTAAGAGAGAAGAAAACAAATAAGTTTAAAGATTTCCCGATATCAGAAAATGCCAAACGTGCAATAAAAGAATATTTACAGACAAGAACAATAGACGAAAATGAGCCTTTATTCATATCAAGAAAGAATAAGGGCTTTTTAATGCGTCAAAGGGCATACTGGATTTTAAATGAAGCCGCAAGGTCAATCGGTATCAAAGAAAAAATAGGCACGCATACACTAAGAAAGACCTTTGGTTATCACGCATATAAGAACGGATATGATATAGAAATAATCCAAAAACTTTTTAATCATTCATCCCCAAGTATAACACTACGTTATATCGGAATTACTCAAGATAATCTTGATGATGTGTATTTAAGTTTGGATTTGTAATTACAGTTCCAAAATATTCGTGAAAATAGCCGAATTTGCCATTTTGTTCTGCTAAATAACAACCTCTTGTTTGAGTAATATAATCATATTGAAAATCAATAACAACTTTATTTTTTCTATCTACAATTCCGTATTTACCGTCTTTAATAACAATAAACATTTCACCGTCATCAACAGGCTCAAAACCATAATCATATTCAAACGGTAAAATCAGTTTTCCTTTTTTATTGATTAACCCGAAATTATGCCGGTTCATATCCTGTGCAATTTGTACATAACCTTTTTCAAATTCTCCGGTTTCTTTATATTTAAACCCGATTTTAGTTTTGCCGTATTTATCAATGTAGCCCCAGTTTTCAAAATCCTTTGTCGCTTCAAATAAATCAATTCCGTATGAGTTGTTTTTAATAAACTTAAATTTTGTTTTGCATACTTTTTTATTTGAAAAATCGTATATGTAATACTCGTCATTTAAACCGCATTTTACACGAATAAAAGTTTCATCACTCAATTCATGTATGTGACAATTTTTCTCAAACGGAATTATGACTTCGTTTTTAAGATTAATTATGCCTTTTGTATGATACCCTTTTCCTGCAATAAATATACCATTCTTATTTTGATACTCTTTCAGCGAATCATATTCAAATGGAATTATAATATTGCCTTTGATATCTATAACACCGCATTTTCTAGTATTATCCTCAGAATGAAGTGTTGCAATTAAATTTTCTTTATTGTTACAAGGGGTTAAATTAGAATAATCAAAAGGTATTAAAACCTTTTTATTACTGTCAATTACTCCGTATTTTCCACGTTGTTTTACAACAAAAGTATTGTTATTTAAAATTGAGAGTTCTTCATCATATTCAGGCTTAATAATTACTTTGTAATCAGTGTCCATAATTCCGTATTTATTATTTTGCTCAATATGCAAATAAGGTTCATTTTCACAACTATAAATACTGTCATATTTGAGATTGAGTTTAGTTAAATGACAACCTTTGCCGATTTCATACCAATTATCTCCTTGTTTTGCCAGTGCTTTATGATTGCAAAAATCAGTTGCACAATCAAAAATAAAGTTATCTTCAAATCTTTTATTTTTAATTCTTTTATAATCTTCAATATGACGTCTGTCAAAAAACTCAATATCCAGCCCGAAAAAGATTAAGTCTAGAACTATTTCAATTCCTGTATGGTCAATATTTGGCGGGGTGTAGTAAAATTTACATCCTAAATCAAATGTCTTGTCCCATGGAAGGTATGATTTAAAAATACAGGTCAAAGTTTTATGTTTAGTTACATAAAAATTCAAAACATGCCACTTTAAAACTTTATTATAGTTTGTTGAAAATCTCTTTTTCATAAATGAAATCCTTTTAGCTTATTATTTTTACAAATAATTAAACAAAGTCAACTGTGCTGATTTTTCAATCTTTGTTTTATTTTCAATTATATTTTCTTTATGTGTCATAATCTGCCGTAACTTGTATTCAAAATTACTCAAAAAGTAAAACGGTGTATAGTAAACTTCAAAATATCTCATGGCAAGACTATCACCTCTTATTACTTTTGCAGGAATTCCGAGTAATGAAAGTTGAATATATGTCATTTTAAAGCAAATATCATCAATATCTACAGCCTCAACATATAATTGGTGCTGGTAATTATATCCTTTTTCTTTCATGGTTTCTGCATAAGCAATAATCATACCGCCACTTCCGCAACAAGGTTCTGATAGTGTTATAAAACCTTTTGTATCAACTTCTTTTTCCAGATCCACAAAATTTATTTCAGCCATCATTTTACTGACGTGATACGGTGTAAAAAATTGACCTTTATTAGAATTACCTAAGTTTAATTCAGAAAACACCTGACCTAAAAAGTCCTGAAGCTTTTCTTCAAGCCCTAAAACTAAAAAAGCAAGCAGTTTTGAAAATTCTTCTGCTTGCTCTTTGGTGTATTGACTGATTATGTATTTATATCGCTGTTCTATATTTGTACTCCAGTAAAATGGCTGTGCCACGGAACATAATGTTAAAGCTGTAAAGTCATTAAAGACAGTTGAAATACTCTTTGACTTATCTAAATTTTGTAATTTTGATATAAATTGCTGTATGTAGTTCATTTATTTAAATTTGCTCCTTTCAGATTAAATCTGATTAAATTTTTTGAAACATTTATATATATTTATATTTAGGAGTAATAAAAAGTTTAACCACGTTTATTCTGGAAGGTGTAAAACTTCCAAAATCTTTATAAATTAGCTAAAACTCAATATTTTAACCCTTTTATATATTTTTTATATTAATATTAAAAGGATTCGTGTAAACCGTTGATTTATAAGGTTTTTAGCTATACAAGAATTAAATAAAAATTACAGTCTATTACAAAATGATTACCAGCGAAATATTCACTATTATTATATTTCAAGCCTAAAAATCTGAATTGTAATTTTGTAATAATAAAATTTATATAAAATTATAAATTAAAAAATTGTAATAGTAGGGTTAAAATATTGCACCAATTTTGGTACAATATAAGTATAAGAAAAGGATAACTAAAAATGATTGATAAAAAATATATAGGTTCCAGTTTTGATAGTTTTCTTGAACAAGAAGATATGCTTCAAGAGTCAGAAGCTGTTGCAATAAAAAGAGTTATTGCTTACGCATTAGAACAAAAAATGCTTGAAGATAATATTTCGGTAAATCGCTTAGCAAAAGAACTTGAAACTTCAAGAACAGCTATTTGTCGTATTTTAGACCCTGAAAATACTTCAATCATCTTGAATACAATCGAAAAAGTTGCTAAATACTTGGGGAAAAGAATTGTACTATCTTTTGCATAATTCTTTGTAGCATTTATTTGTAACATCTATTTTTTTTTGAAGTAATCTCTAAAGTTTGTACTGTTTTAAACAACTATTTTCATTAAAACATATGATAGAAAATAAAATATAGTATTAGCTTATGATTTTATTCAAGTTCAATCTCTTCTTGATTTATATGGAACAATTCAATTTGATTTTCGATATTGAGTTCTTTTATTATCCAAGCTCTTAGTCTGCATGCTTTAATAAATTCTTGTATTCGATTTTCGCCTGTAATTTCTTTTAATGTTATTACAACCCCAAAATTCAACCCTTTATTCATGCTTGAACTTAATCTTTCTTTTGAGATTAAGGAGAGTCCCCAAAGTCTATTTTCATAAGATTTTAATGGTTGGTTTTTGTTTAAGACTCTTGATATGAATTTTGTATTTTCCCATTTTCTAAAATCTGTCCTTGATTGCCGTTCATCTACATATGCACTACGGTCATCCTGAACATTTTGATTAATATCAGCTATTGTACCATCGTCTTTTATTCTACCAAATTTAAGTGAAAGTTCTCTATTAGTATAATCAACTCCTTGTGCTCTAGTACACTCAGGAAAGTAACAAAGTGTTGCTCTTGCTATATATGGATATTTGTTATTGTCATTTTTAGGCACAGGAATGGCATAATTTACTGTTTTATATGCACTTGCAGTACCATAAAACATAAACTTTATCTCATCATCTTTGGTCGATAATATATTATTTATATTAATTGGGACTATTCCATAACCTAAAATATCTTTATTTCTATATGTAGTCTTTTTATATTCCCAACCTGCAGCAGAATCAATTATAAGGGCCTTTGCAACTTCTCTTTGTAAACCCATAACATCAATTAGATAACACAATTTTCTGCTAATCCAGGGAGCAGCAAAAGAGGTTCCATACACATCTACTTCTCCACTTGCAGAATATGCCTTTATACGTTCGTCATAATCTCCACCATAATATGAAACATCTGGTTTATTAAAAAAAGATAAAATATTTCCTTTTCTTGAATAAGATGCAGGACTTTCATCACGTCTTACAGAATTTACAATAATTGAATTTAATGAATCAGCTGGGGAACCAACTTTTAAAATATCTGTTCTTGAACTCCTGTTATCATTTGTTCCAGATACAACAAAAATAACATTTTTACTTGCTTGTATTTCATCAAGAGCAGCCGCATCAAAGGATATAAAATTTTTTGAAACTTCATCTTCTGTTCCAAGAGATAAATTCCATACATGTATATCTGGATTTTGAATAACAATTTCTTTTATTTTTCTTACAAGCTTTACTACAGTAATTTGATTTTCACAAACACCAAAATGTCTTACTCTAAAACGACCACAGCCATCATCTAACCATGGGTTTAATCTAGGACCATCTACTATAATTGAAGTGACCTCTGTCCCATGTTCCTTAACAGGATGCTTAATTGAAAATTTCTCAATCTCATCAAGGTAGTCAATATTTTGAACCCATTCATTAAAATATACATTTTCGTCAAAAAAAGTATCAATTACGCCTATTATAGGTTCATTTGTTGGCTTGGGAATAGATGGCACTTCTTCAATATTATTATTTTTTACTTTATTAAGAACCACTTTAGAAAGATCTGATGATATCATTGATATCATGTAAGGAACTTTATCTTCAAGAATTTCATACAAATCTCTAGTTACAGAAATTGAATTATCGCCATAAAAACTGTAAGGATATTTGGTTATATCAATTTGTAATTTTTCTAATAACTCGGCTAAAGATAATTCTGTTTTATAAAATGTAACCAAAAAATTATCTTTATCAGAATAATTTATTATCTTTGGTACAGAGAATGAATTTACTACCGAACAATCTGTAATTAAATTTCGAATTTTACTTTTACTAAGACCAAATCCATCATAAGCTAATTTACAACTTGGTTCATTAAAATTTTTAGCAGTTGCTTTTCCAGAAAGACGTAAACTTATAAAATTTTTAATGCACTCAAGTTCATTCAAGGTATTACGAATTGTTGCAACATCAACATAATATGTGATAATATGATTTTCCTCGCCTTCAGGTGCATCCGAAAACCTTGCTCCTACTACCATGTCATTTACATTCTTCCTTTTAGGTTTAAGTAAATCAGTTATTCTATTTGATTTTGCAATAATATCATTATAATTAACATCAATTAGTATATTCTCAATAATTTTTGGCGTTCCTTGATAATACCTTAGTATAGCTCTTAAATCTTCACAAAGAATATCAATTTTTTCAACAGATGTTGTATTCTCTACTCGTAAATTCCGCCGAATTACTTGCGTAGAATTAGATTCATTTGTAAGTGGTAATTTAACTTGCAACAAATGGTTCATCTAGCATTCCTTTAACTTTCTTGATACGCTACTTTTCGGGATTCTTGATAGTATTCCAATTTCTCTTGTAGTAAAACCGTCTTCTTTAAGTTTTTGGATATCAACTTTTTCAAGATTTCCATTTAATGATAAATATATTTTTCTTAAATAGTCATATTCATTAGAATCATCGCTAAAAGCAATGGCTGTTTTTATAATCTGTTTTAAATCTCCGGGATATGGTATTTTATCTAACCTGTTTAGGATTTTGTTAAATAATCTAATATTTTGGCGTAAACTATTAGCCTTTTTTAAATTAGTTACTAATAATGAATCTGCGACATCAATTAAATCTTTTTGGGTATACCTATCAAAAGAAATAACAGAATCAAATCTGCGAATTAAAGCTTTATCAAAGTTTTTATATAAATTTGTCGTTGCGATAATGATAATATTTTCATTCAACTTATCAAACTCCTTTAAAAAGAGTGATGTAACACGCCCCATTTCTCTTAAATCATTTTTATTAATTCGATCGAGCACTAACGAATCAATTTCATCAAAAATCACCACAACCTTATTGTATGATAGATGTTGAATTTCATCAAAAAGCAGTGATACATTTTTAGCAGTTTCGCCTAATCGACTATCAACCAATTGTTCAAAATTTACCGAAAGTATATCCCTATTTAATAATCTTGCTATTTGATAGGCCGATTCCGTTTTACCAGACCCAGGTTCACCGTAAAAAAGAAATTTAGATAACCCTAGTTTATTATTTATAGCCCTAGTTATTCCCATAATATCTTCTTCTATTATATTTGGCAGTAGAAGAGGTTTGGTTGAATATTCAAGTTTTTGTAAAAATTTTAAATTTTTATAGCTATTTTGTGGCACATAGAAATTAGCACTTGAAATAAGTTCCATTAAATATTGAGCAACTGTATAATCCCCTAAAGCATCAAATTCTCTTGCTATTTCAGCCACTTCTGAGATAAATGCTTCATTATTCTTTTCAACGTGATATTTTATTAAATTTATAATATTTTGTTTTTTCATGTAAAACTCCGCTAATATTATAATATCAATAAATGGGACAAATGTCAATATATTTGGGACATATTTAGTAAGATAAAAATAGTATATGCTCAAATTATTAATTCTGGTTAAAATACAAAATATTACATATTTTTTACGGTTGAAATTATTTTACTGATTAACCCTTAAATCATTTTATTTTTTATTGCAACTTTGTAATTTTAAAAATCTTTAAAAAATAAAAAATGATAATAGAATGCAGATTAAATTCAGTTAAGAGTCTCTATAATTTTATAAATATCTTAAATTGATAATTAAAGTTTAACTGCATTTACGCTGATTATTTTTCATAATACATTATGATATTATATTAAATTTTTCTATTTGATTAAATATGCAAGTAGTATTAATATCAGTTATTTTGTTGTATAATTCTGTTATAAAAAGTTCCAATGTCGTACAGTCAGCGGAGTTTTTACATAAAAAAGGACTGGTTTATCCAGTCCTTTTTTATGTTTAAGTTTTTGGGGTTAGGGCTTGAACCAACCGTGAAGAGTCCAGCGGATTTTGCTGGGTTTTAATGGGACATTTGAAAAATTATTTTTCTGCCGAAATTCGGCTTTATGTTTGAATTACTATCATTGAACAGACATTGCAGGAATTTGATTTTTTTGAACTAATAGGGGTGTGTTTCAAATATATCTTGATTTTTTTAGTCGGAATTTGCTAAAAATAAAATTCCTGAACTGGCAAAAAAGTCCGATTACTGTCCGTCAATGTCTAAAACAAGACAGTGTCTCAAAACCTTAAATGGCGGGAATTTAGACACAGTTCAGGAATTTTGGGACAGTTCAGGAATTTTTGACAGGACAGATGAAAAGTTGTTAAACTTTTATTTTTTTGTAAATAGTTTTTGAAATTCGTCCAATGTCCCATTTATAATCATGTTTATATATTCTTTTAATTCTTTAGTATTAAATGCTGGTCCATTTTCATAATTAGCTTGTTTTTTTATTTTTCCACCTTGACGAATAAATTGAGCTCGAATTCCAATATGTTTGT
>CALUQL010000083.1 GCA_944322895.1 Candidatus Gastranaerophilales bacterium | reverse complement strand
ATCTTAAACATTACCTTAGTTTTTATTTCATAATTTTGATTTTACGATTTTTATTTTACTTTTTTACTGTTGGGTTATGGGAAACCAGACATTTTTCACAAAATCAAAGATTTTGGAAAAAGCAGCCAAACCCAATCTACATACTATTGAAAAGGCAAAAGATTCTAATCAAAAGTTTTTCCCGAGTTTTTATGATGGTGAACTAGTTTCAAAATATATAATTCCAATACAACCTGCATTTTTTGAACGTTTGTTTCCTGACTTTCAAAAAGTAGAAAATAGTGAAGGTACACAATTAAGTTTGGATTTAAATATAAATAAAGACACAAAATATACAAGTGAAGGTTTTTCAATACAAAAGGCATATATTTGTAATTCAAATGTACATACAATGAAAGAGAATGATGTGGTTCTTTTTTATCGTACGGATGATTATAAATCAATTTTAACTCTTGGTACAATAGAAAAAGTTTATTATAATTTAAATGATGCTGATGAAATTTATAAGTTAATAAAAAGACGAACTGTATACACTGTTGAAGAGATAAAAGAAAAATGTGAAAGAAAAAAGGCTCCTGTTGTAATTTTATTTAAACATAATTTAAATTTTAATAATGAAGTTAAATATGATTTTCTTTTGTCTGAAAACATAGTAAAGGGAACGATACAAACAATTAGAGAAATTAAAGAAGATGACTCATACAGAAAGATAATAAAAGGAAATATAGATGAAAGTCTTATTATCAATTAAACCGAAATATGTTGAAGAAATAAATAAAGGTTCTAAACTATATGAATTTAGAAAAATAATATTTAATAGTGATGTAAAAACAGCTTATGTTTATGAATCGTCACCAACAAAAAAAATTGTAGGTCGTATTATTATTGAAGAAATAATAGAAGAATCTCCTACTAATTTGTGGAATATGTTTGAAGAAAATAGTGGAATAGATAGACAATCCTTTTTTGAATATTTCAAAAATAAAGATAAGGGATATGCTATAAAAATTAAAAAATATATTAACTATAAGAGACCAATTGACCCATATAAAAAGAAACCAGATTTTGTTCCACCTCAATCATATTTTTATGTTGAAAATTTAAATAATATGTTAGCTGTAAATTAATAAAATCAAAAAGTTGAGTTTAAATCGAAGTTAATTTTATTCATAATATCTATGATATAACATCGGGGAAAAGTTGACAGGTTTTTTACTATTTTTTATCATTAATTTGTTAATTTTTTAATGAAAGGTGTCGAGTAATAATCAAACTGACTGTTAAAAAAAATCAAACTGAGTGTTACTTTACATTAGTTTTATTTATCAATTTCGACCATTTTATTTTTTTATTGTATAATTTTTTTATAGAAAATTAAGATAGTATGGATAATTTATTTTTAGAATTAAAAGAGAGAATTGAGAAAGCAGAAAGTATTATTGTATTTTCTCATGTCAGCCCAGATGGTGACACACTAGGTTCCAATCTAGCAATTAGTCTAATTATAGAAAAGTATTTTGAAAAAAAAGTAGACTCTGTTTATGTTGGAATGCTTCCCTCTTTATATTCATATTTACCAAGCTTTGACAGATTCAAAGATGTTCAAACAATAGACAAAAATAAAAAATATGACTTAGCCATAGCAGTAGACGTTGCCTCAAAAGATAGAATGGTATATGGAACAGCTATTTTTGATAATGCAAAATATAAAGTAAACATAGACCATCATAAAACAAATATAGGATATGGCGATATCAATATTGTTGATGGGAATGCAGCTTGTGTAGGTATTATACTATACAAAATTTTTAAAGAATGGAATATAGAAATTCCAAAAGATGTTGCGAGATGCATATACACATCACTATTAACAGATACAGGCGGATTTAAATACGACAATACAACGCCTGAAACATTTATGTTAGCAGCAGAACTTGTAAAAATTGGAGTATCACCAACATATGAATTTAGAGCTTGTTATGAAACAAAACCGCAATCTATGGTTCAATTTCAAGCCTACATTGTTACAAATACGGTTTTCTATAATGAAGGAAAAATTGCCTTTGCAAAGATTACAAGAAGTGATATGAGTAAATTCGGCGCAACCGACGATTATACAGAAGGCATAGTAGAAGTATTGAGAACTTCAAAAAATGTTGAAGTTGCCGCTTTATTGAAAGAAACAAAAGAAGGTTATACAAAAGTCAGTTTAAGAAGTAAGACACTTGATTTAACACCAATAGTAATTGATTTTGGCGGTGGCGGACATACATTTGCTGCAGGCTGTACAATAAAGAAGCCTATAGCTATAGCGTTTGATAAGTTATTGAAACGTGTTCAAAGTGAAATAAAATGAGAAAGTATATAGAAACACTAATAAAAAAAATTATCGAACAAGATTTCTGCGGTGTTGCGGCAGAAATGGCGTTTTGGTTTATTCTTGGACTTTTTCCTTTTTTGCTTTTCTTAACCTCTTTATTCGCTTGGATGGGCAAAAAAACATTAATCACTCCAATTTTAACATTTTTAACTAATATTGCCCCCAAAGATGTTGCTTCATTAATCCTTGAAACTTTAAATGAGGCAATGATTTTCAAACAAGGTAAACTAATTGCCATATTTGGTCTTTGTATAACTATAGCACTCGCTGCAAATGCAATTGCCGCAATAATCAAAGGATTAAACAGAGCATATGCAATAGAAGAAACAAGAAACTTTTTATATACCAGAGTACTTGCTATTTTAATGGTTTTTATAAATTCTCTTGTTTTGTTTTTGGTTGTTAATTTAATTGTTTTAGGTAAAGTTTTTCTTGATTTTATGATTGAATATACTCTACTATCGAAACTATCAATAGATATAATATCAGTTGTAAGATGGCCTGTCACATATTTAGCACTTGCATTCTGCGCAATAGGTAACTATTTTATTCTTCCCGCAATAGAAGGCAATGACAAAATAAAATTCAAAAGCGTACTACCTGGAACTTTCTTTTTTAGTTTCTTTTGGATGTTTGGTTCCTGGTGTTTTTCATTATACTTAAGTAATCTTAACGCATATAACAAAGTATATGGAGCTATTGGTGCTGTAGCAATATTAATGGTTTGGTTATATTACACCTCCCTAATAATACTTGTTGGTGGTGAAATCAATTCAAGAGCATATGCAAAATTAATGAAAAAAGAAGATTAAATTTAATTACTCCTTTAAAAGTATTTCTATATAAAAAATATTATGTTCTAATAAAGATAGGGTGGAATATGAAAAAATTTTTATGTCTTCTTATATTATCATTAATATTATTGACTTCTTGCGGTAAAAAAGAAGAAAAAACAGCATTGGATAAAATTATAGAACGCGATGTTTTAATTGTCGGCGTTAAAGATGACTCAAAGCCATTTGGTTTTATTAGTAAAGCAACAGGTGAACTTGAAGGTTTTGATATAGATATAGCAAGATATATCGCAAAAGATATTTTAGGTAGTGAAAGAAAAATAAAACTTGTACCTATTACAACTGATAAGCGAATAGAATCCGTTACGTCAGGAGAAGTTGATTTAGTTATTGCTACAATGTCAATCACTCCTCAAAGACAATATTTAATAGATTTTTCAGAACCATACTACATTGCAGGTCAAACAGCATTAGTAAAAGAAGATAGTGATATTCACACTTTTTCTGACTTAAAAAGAAAAACTATAATTATTTCACTTGGGTCAACAGCAGAAAAAAATATAAGAAGAATAATCCCAACAGCAAGAATTATCGGATACAAAACTTACAAAGAAGCTTTCCAAGCTTTTATTGACGGAAAAGGTGATGCAATAAGCAGTGATGACTCTATTCTTTCGGGTATGATAATGGACAAAAAAGGTTATAGAATTCTAAAAAATAAGATTTCTTATGAACCCTATGCCGTAGGAATGAAACAATATGATGATAAAAAATTAAAAAACACTATTGATGTTATAATAACCAGAATGAAAAAAGATGGAACAATAAAATCTCTAAAACAAAAATGGCATTTAAGATAATTATGCCATTTTTATTTGTTGTATTGATATATTTTGAACAGCCAAATTTTTAAGCGAATTCCAAAACAAAGATCTTGACGCAACAATAGCTTCATCTTCTTCTATTGGTTTTGCATTAAAATATATTTCTTTTATTTTACAATCTATAACTTTGTAATCCATATTTTTATCCTCTTGTATATATAAAGTATATACTACTTTATATATTGACTCGTTTAATTTCATTTGTTACATTACTTTACAATTAAAAAAAGAATAAAAGTCTATGAATTAAAAAAAGTTGAAAAAGCAAGTAATTATACAGAATACTTGTAAAATAAAAAATCACATATAAAAAGACTAACCAAAATTAACACCACAATTTGCAATTATGCTGGCAAAATCAGAACATAATATTTCAGAAAAGACCTTTGGATCAATTTGAGTAGCAATTAAAGCCATAATTTCTTGAGGAAGATCTTGAACCATAGGAAGCATTTCCTTAGTTTCAAGTACAGTTAAAGACTTTAATATATCTTCTTTTTCCATAACATTAAAAGGATGTGTCATAGCTTCCGCAGAAAATTCTTCAAACAAATCAGGTTTTTCTTCTAAAAGATTAGCAATAAGCTGCTTTTTGCCTTCTGGTTCAAAGGAAGTAATTGCTCTCATAAAATTATCATCAGACATAGAGTCCATTTGTTGCAATATAGTATCTCTTTCTTCGTAGCAAGACTGTCCCGTAATATTTTCCATCATCTTTTGAAGTTGTTCTTCATCAACATCTTCAAGTGCTTTCATAAACATATTTCTATCGATTTTATCTGAAGTAAAAAATTCATCCATATATTTTTCTGGAATTGAGTTTAGAAATTTATTAGAGTCCATTTTACTTAAGACAACAGTAGCCAAAGACTCCGGCGGAAGATTTTGCATTAATTTTATCAATGCATCATGAGTAAAAATACTCAAACCAAGAATCATTTCCTTAGGATCAAGATATTCCATAATCATCATCAAGTCATTTTGATTCATATTCATTAGAATTAAATATCTATTTTTAGGATTAATTAATTGGAATACCTTAGCAAGCTCTTCAGGATTTGTAGTAATTTGCAGCATAAATTTTGCAGCCGCAGTATTACCTTTTGCTGCTTCAGTTTGCATAATTTGTACAACACTCATATTCTGATACTGCTGCATAGCAGAAGTACCAATATTATATTGGCTGCACAAATAAGATAAATCTAAATCTAAACTGATCATATCTGCCTGAATTAATATAGTACTATATTATAATAAAGTTATTTTTTCGGATTAAATTGAAGAAAAGCTGAAAAATGTTATAAAATTTTACAAATAAAATTTTTCCCAATAGAAAGATTTTTATTATTAACATATAATATTTAACAGGTAGATTATGAAAAAATTATTTCAATTATTAATATTATTCTGTATAGTTTCAGCTTCTTTAAATCAATGTTTTGCAGAGCAATCTTTTGATGAAAAGAAAAAAGAAATCATTGCTTTATATAATTCAAACAATCTGGAAGAAGCATATAAAATGATTTCAAAAATTACTGAAGATGAACGAGACTATGAATTATGGTACCTTTTAGGCAACCTATCACAAGATTTTGACAATGATGTAAATGCTTCTTTCTTTCTACAAAAATCAACTATAATGAATCCTAAATTTGATAAAGCACATTATAATTTAGGTAACATATACTTAAAAGATAAAAAATATAACTCTGCAATTAACGAATATAAGCTAGCCATTAAGTATAAGAAAGATTTTCCTTATTATTATTATAATTTAGGCTGTGCTCATTTAGGATTAAAAGAATATAAAGAAGCACGAAACGCATTTAAAAAAGCAATACAATTAAAAAATGATGATGCAAAGTTTTATTATAATTTAGCATTTGCTTATAAAAATTTGGGAAACGAAAAAGAACTAAAAAAAACACTGGACTTATATAATAATTTAAAAGACAAAGAAGAAATATAAATTATGTATGATTATTTAAAAGGACATCTTGTAACAAAACAAGCAAATTCATATAGAGGCACTCATATAGTTCTTGATGTGAACAATATAGGGTACTTAATCTTAACAGGTAAAAGTACAATTGAAAAACTTAATGAAAATGAAGAAGTAAAAATATATGTTTCATTAACACATAAAGAAGACTCAATGAGCCTAACAGGATTTATTACAAAAGAAGAAAGAGACATTTTCAATATACTTCAAAGTGTATCAGGTATCGGTGTAAAATTAGCATTATTAATACTTGATGAATTTTCTATTCCTGAACTGATAGACATCATGATAACAGAGAATGCAAAAGAACTTTCACGTGCAAAGGGTGTTGGTGCAAAAGTTGCACAAAAGATTATTATTGAATTAAAAGACAAATTAATAAACTGGTCTAACGTAACGCCTGTAGATGTTTCTGATATAAATATAAAAGATATAGAACAAGAAAGTATAGTTGAAGTCCAAAGTGTATTAATTTCACTTGGTTATTCAGTAAATGAAGCAAAAACAGCAATAAAAGAAGTTTTAAATTATAAAAAAGATTGTACTAAGACAGAAGATATTCTTAAGTATTCTCTTGAATACCTGTCAAGAATGACATAAAAGAGGCACATTATGAAAGTATTATTTGCAACATTTGAACTGGCACCTTTTACAAAAGTCGGAGGACTTGCTGATGTTATGGGGTCATTGCCAAAGTATTTGCAGTCAGATGATATGGAAATGGCTATATTTACACCGTTAATAGGCAGTATTAATCAAGAGAAATATAATATTCAAGAAATTCCGAACTCACAAATAAGACTAAAATTCGGCTATGCAGCGGAATATATTTTCACACTTAAAATGTGTAAACTTCCAAATACAAACATAAATGTATTTTTTATAGATAATCCTAAATTTTTCTCTTGTTTTAATTGTGTATATCCTTCAGGAATTGACAGTTGGTATGAACAAGAAAGATTTATTACTTTTTCAAAAGCAATATTAGAATATGCAAGACTTTTAAATTTCAAACCCGATATCATTCACTGTAACGACTGGCATACATCAATGATTCCTGTATGGATAAAAACATCATACAAGAACGATGAATTTTATAAAAATACAAAAACAGTATTTTCAATTCACAATCTTGCATATCAAGGACAATATTTTAAGGAGATATTGGACTTTGCAGGATTAAATCCAGATGAAGTATTTCACCAATATGGACTTGAACACTATGGAGCATTAATTTGGATGAAAGGTGCCATAAATTATGCAGACAAGATTATTGCAGTATCACCAAACTATGCACAAGAAATATTAACATATGAATATGGTGAAGGTTTAGATTGGACTTTAAATAACAATAAAGATAAACTATGCGGAATTTTAAACGGGATTGATTATCAAGAATTTAATCCGAAAACAGATAAATTAATAAAATATAATTATTCTATAGATAACATAAATAATAAAGAAAAATGCAAGCAAGAAATAGTAAAAGAATACTGGTTAGAATATAAAAAGGACCGACCTTTAATAGCGATAATATCAAGACTTGTCGAACAAAAGGGAATTGACCTGTTAAAAGCCGTAGAAAATGATTTAATGAAGCTTGAAGCAGATATAATCATATTAGGAACAGGCGAAAAAAGATATGAAGACTTTTTCACTTGGATAAGTTACAACTCAAAAAATATTCGCTCAAGAATAGAATACAGAGCAGATTTATGCAATAAAATATACGCTGGTGCTGATATGTTCTTAATGCCTTCAAGATTTGAACCGTGCGGACTATCACAATTAATAGCATTAAAATACGGAACCATACCAATTGTAAGAGCAACAGGAGGACTTGAAAATACCGTTAATGCATATCCAAACAAAAACGCAGACGGATTTAAATTTTATAACTATAATGCTCATGAAATGCTTAATACAATCAAATATGCAATAGAGACATATAAAAATAAAAAAGAGTGGAACAGTCTTATTAAAAATGCAATGAATGCTGACTTTTCTTGGACAAAAAGTGCTCAAGAATACAAAAAAGTCTATATGTCGCTTATAAAATAATTTAATATTGAACATTAATATGAAAAATTTTTCTAACTAAATCAAAATACATAGGTAATAGTTTGGTATTAGTAATACCTTTTCTAGATTTTGTATTTATTATTTTTTTATTTGGATAACTGTCTTGTGAATATAAATTCAATATAACAATTTCAGGTATATTACCAAATCTGGCAGGAGCACAATT
>CALUQL010000082.1 GCA_944322895.1 Candidatus Gastranaerophilales bacterium | reverse complement strand
ACTTCCATCTGCAAACTTCTCATAATGTAACTTATCATCACCTACAAAAATATAAGACTCGTTCTTATCCCGCTTTAATTTACCTTCATTAATAAGTCGTTCTTTCTCTTCTCTTATACGTTCAAGTAATTTACTTGCTGGTTCATCATTAGGATCTTGAGGAACTAGCTTACCTTTTATTGCTAAATCAAGGATTTTTTGTCTTAGTTGTTTGGTATTCATTATTCTTTAACCTCAGCGATTAATTCTTGTAGTTTAGCAACTGAAGCAACAATCGAATCCGTTTTTGTTTTAATTTCTTCCAGTAGTTCATTTAGCGAGCAATCAGGGACATCATCTCCAGTTTTAATCCAAGAAATATCCAAACTTGTTTTATCTCTTTTTAATATTTCATCATAAGAATATCTGCGCCATCTTCCATCAGGATTTTCTTCTGACCAGGTTTGTTTTCTTTTTGAAAGATCATTGGCACAATAGCATTTTACAAAATCATCAAAATCAGATTCTTTAAGTGGATTTGTTTTACCAAAAGAAGGCATATTTGAACGCAAATCATAAATCCAAACTTCTTTGGTATTTCCTTTATCCTCTTTCCCTCTAGTAAAAAATAATACATTCGTTTTTACACCTTGTGCATAGAATATACCCGTTGGGAGTCTCAAAATCGTATGCAAATTACATTTTTCCATTAAGTCCTTACGAATTTTTTCTCCATCATTATCTGCAAAAAGGACATTATCGGGTAACACTACTGCGGCTCGAGCTTTACCCGTAGTCTTTAAACTACGATAGATATGCTGCAAGAAATTTAATTGCTTGTTACTTGTTGGAAATGTAAAATCATCCCTTGTTGCACGTTCCCCACCCTTTTTAGTGCCAAATGGAGGGTTTGTGAGTACCACATCATACCCTTTTAGTTGTTTACCTTCTGTTGACAATGTATCAGCCAGGTATATTTTACCTTCAATATTATGTAGCATAGCATTCATTAATGCCAAACGATGGGTGTCGTGTACTAGTTCACAGCCTGTGAATGCTTGCTGAATTTGAAAATTTTGTTCATCTGTAGATAAATCAAATAAATCGCTTGTATTATTCTTAATATGTTGATCTGCCGCAATCATAAAACCAAATGTTCCACATGCTGGGTCGTTGCATCTTTCGCCAGCTTTTGGATCTACAAGTTTTGTCATTACGTTAATCAAGACTCTTGGGGTGAAATATTGACCAGCTCCAGACTTCTTCTCGTTAGCATTCTTTTCCAAAAGTCCTTCATATAAATTCCCAAGACCTTCTTCTCTTGCTGAATACCAATCAAGACCATCAATTGATGTTATTATTTTTTCAAGGTTTTTAGGTTCATCAATATTACTAATTGCTCCTTGATAAATTTCTCTTATTCTTCCCTGGCATTTGTCACCTAAATAGTTTAAAAGTTCTTTATAAAAATGTTTTAATTCAATCCCCTTTTTTTCTACAAGTTTATCCCATCTATATTGTTCAGGAATTTTATCTTCAGTTCCTGTTTCTTTACTCATTTTTAAAAATAAGATATATGTTAATTCTGTTACATATTGATGATATGTAATTCCATCATCCCGTAATACATCACATAATTTCCATAATTTTGATACGATTTCTTTATTGTTCATGCAATATTTTCCTCGTCATTATATAGGTATTCATTGAGTTCATCTATAATTTCTTGTAATTTACCACCGAATCTTTTATCAATAGCATTAAAACCACCGTTAGTTCTAAATGCCCCGCTATTAAGGATTTGTTTGTCTATAACAGTTTCTTCAAGCAAACTTTTTTCAATTCTATCCAACCAATCTAACTGCATTTTATTAAATTCATGATTCAACTTAATTTTTGCAATGGCATTTTTAATTCTTCTTTCGTGACTAATCAAAGGCGAGCCTAGTGCCTGTTGGCGGATAAAACTAATGATATCTGCCGCTATATCCTCATTCTTTAAATGTTTCCAGGCTGAATTTAGCATGTTTTCATTAAACTGATTTTCATCTAAAATCAGTTTTAATTCTTTTAAATCAGCTCTGGTCAAATTCTGGGGTCTTGTACATACTGTATTTAAAGCTGCAATTTTATTTATATTGTTATTAATAAATTTTTTAAAAGATTCGATATAATCTTCAGGGCGTTTACCATTAATATAATCTCGCTCGTGTTCTAACAATTCATCCTCTCTATCATCATACACTTTCGGTTTTGGAATACTTTGCTTTTTGGTATCTAACAGCATAAATGCATCTTTATATACTTGCATAAATTCTCTGGCTGCTTTTGTTTCTTTGAAACGAGCTTCTTTAATTATTTGGGTAGGCGTTTTGCCATCGGTTTTTATTTGAAAATTTTCTAAAGTTTTTTGTGATAAACTTTTTTGTTTTCTTTGAATTTTTGCAAATAACAAATCTAATTGGTTTTGAATATGATCATTATCTTCAAAAGCCTCTAACCCCTTATATAAATCCTCAATTGTTGTTGTCACATTGTTTACAACAGGCTTCATTGTATTAACTGGAGCTAAGGAATCATAAACCCCGACTGGGTCATATATTTCAAAGTGAGTTTTCCCAATTTCTGGACATAACCTTGTTGCACGACCTAACATTTGTTCAAATAGTATTCTAGATTTTATTCTTCTCATAAATACAAGTTTAGTAATTTCTGGTACATCTATGCCGGTTGTTAATAAATCAACAGTGACAACAATATTAGGATATTGTTCATTTTTAAATCGTTTAATTGCTTCTGCTATTTTCTTTTTATTTCCACCGGCAACACTACCAGTAATTTTAAGAACGGCATCATTATCAATTCCATAATCAGAATATATCTTTTTTAAAATGTCAACAATCATATCTGCATGAGCATCATTTACTGCATATATAAGAGTTTTTTCTTTGCCTTCAGGATTAATATCTTTTGCAATTTCATTTAAAACAGTTTTATTAAAGTTTGGAAGGATTATATCTCTATTGAATTTATCCACATCAAAAGCAAGTTCATCTTCAAGCTCTGCACTATTTATAATTTCTCCTGTAATTGGATTATAAATAGCAAGCGTATCTCCCTTTTTGTAATGTACGCCTTCTTTGCTCAACTTTGTCTTAATAGTGTGAGGGGCATCATAATCTACTAAATACCCATCAATTACGGCTTCTCTGTATGAATAATTAAACACAGGTTTTCCAAATATTTCTGTAGTATGTAAAGCGGGTGTTGCTGTTAATGCTACTTTGAATGCATCAAAGTACTCTATTACTGTTCTGTATTTTGAAACATAATCATCTTGATCTCTGTATAGGAGTTCTTCATCACTCATTTCTCTGTCTAAAATGTATCCACGGTGTGCTTCATCGACAATTATTGCATCAAAATCTGAAACCGAAGGATAAGTTTCGTCTTCAGGATACATAATACGTTTTACCATACTTTGTACGGTAGAAACTTGTATTTTGATTGTCTTATCAATGTCTTTATCTTCCAATTTATTAATATTATAGATTTGGTTTAATGACATCAAATCTTCAAGTTTTACATCTTGGAATACATCTTGTGCTTGTTCTCCAAGTGCAGTTCTATCTACTAAGAATAAAATTCTCTTAAATCGTTTGCTTTTTAGAAAACGATATATCATACCAAGAATAGTCCGCGTTTTACCTGTTCCAGTAGCCATAGAGAGTAATGCTGTTTTCTTCCCATCTGCTAAAGCATTTTCTACAGCTTCAATAGCTTTTATTTGATAATTCCTTAAATTTAAGCCATCACTATCCTGCAAGAAGTCATATGGCATATTAGATAATGTTGTTGCTGCTTCTTTTTTGTTTTGTTCAAGTATTTCCATTATGCCCCCTGGACTTATCCAGCCTTTAAGAGTATAAGGAGCATTGCTTTCATCTCTTAAATCTAAGAACCATATTCCTGATTTTGTTTCAATTTGTTTTAAGTATTTTCTTCCATTAGTTGCAAAAATAAAAGGAACTTTAAAATCCTTACAACATTTTGTCAAACAATATTTAGAATCATTCTCTTTTATACATCTAGAATAATCTTTACATTGATAATCAATTACTGATGGAATATCAGATAGAGCCTTTTTAGCTTCAATTATTCCTACTAATTGTAATCCTATAAACAGGGCATAATCTGCATAACCCGTTTTTGAAACTTTTGAATCTGTTGGCCACTCTGCAATTGCTTGATTAACTCCTTTTTGTGGTCTTGCACCTTTTGAATAACGAAGTTCTTTTGTATCAACAGTCCAGCCAACTCTTCTTAACTGATCATCAATGAAGAATCGCGTTTCATCTTCAGATATATCTAGACCTTCTGAAACTGTTTCGGCCTGTCTTTTTCGTTCTGTGCTACTTGATTCTTGAATAACTTGCATTTGAATGATTTTTTCATTCAAAGCACTAATTTGGGATTCTTTTTCTTTTATAATTTTTTCATAATCGGTTGTAGGTATTTTACTTGGAAGAACAAAAGGCTGAGCTTTGTATTGCCAATCTATATATACTTCTACAAACCAATTTGATAAATTATATGCCATTTTTAATAAGATTTTGGCATTATCAATGGAGTCCAAACCCGCGTGAACTGCATCATTTCTTCGAATTCTTAATGCATACAAAATATCATCAATAATTTTAGGAAGAACTCCTTCACGTTTTAAAATTCTTATTTTCATTGCTAATGTGTTTTTATCTTCCGGAATGCTCAGTTTTTCAATATCAAAAACAGCATTGACAATAGTTTCACTCAATAAACCAAGTTTATATATACAAGCATTAGGATCTGAGTATAAATAACATTCTGCGGCACTACCAAACTTTGCAAGTTGTGGATAATATTTATTCAAATATTCAAAATTAGATGTTGGCAAAGCAGAACTCCAGTTTAAAACTTCCACATAATTATATTATCATGAACATAAGGCAATGATAAATTTAGATATTAATATAATTTGACCTCAATTGAGTCTTATCTAAATTATTAAATTTTCCTTAATGTTTAAAGTTCTTTTAATAAAAACACCTATAATTTAAAAGATAGGGGAAGTGATGAATATAAAACAACCTTCAGTAGAGATTTTGGATACTAATGATATAGTTTGTAATGACTGCAAGTTACGTTATGTTCGTGTAAAGATTAATAATATAACGCAAAAAGCTAAAGAAATGATGATAAATATTCTTGATAAAAGTTGGCTAAAAGAACTTGATAATGAGATAGATTATAATTCTTTTCTGGCACGTTCTGAAGAAACTATTAATATTCTTACTAAAATTTTAAAAGAAGTTGGAAATGAAATAGGAGCTGAATTTGGAGAATTTCTTGTCTCTTCTGTTGCTCAATCAACACTAGAAGAAACATATCAACATGCAAAATTTCCTTTGGCTGAAATTTGGAAGGAAAAAGCGAAAGGAAATCCTGGCTTTGATTTCCATACTATTTCAGGAGAAGACATATTGTTTTATGGTGAAGCAAAATTTAATTCTGAACAAAATGCATATACTAAAGCTATTTCACAAATATGCAAATTCATAGACAAGAAAAAAGATATAATGGAATTAACTGACTTGAAAAAATTTAATTCAAGAGTAAATGCAAAACACTTATCCAATGACTCCAAAGGTTATGTAGCAGCTTTTTCGGTTCATAACAACTTTGAAAATATTTTTCAAACAATACAAAATAATAAAAATGTAAGACAATATTTGCAAAAATATCCTGAACTATTTTTTATAGGTATTCAAGTATGATTAAGCCACATATTCATAAAACAAATGTCATAAGAGCTAAAAATGTCGATAAAGTTATTACTGACATTATTAATAAAATGTATAAAGAAGGTCCTATCTCAAATGTTGACTTAGAAAAACTAGCATATATAAAATTATTCCATCCAAAAATATTTAAAATGTATGAAAGTAAAATATTGTATTTAATGGGCATATTTTATAAACCATTAAAGCCTCATTCTTTGGTAGAAATGGTTTATAATGCATATGCTAAAGATATAAAAACAAACCTTAAAAATTCATTTACTCCTATACAAGTTAACATGATTAAAAATATTGATGAAAAAAAATATTTTTCTTTTTCTGCTCCAACTAGTTCTGGCAAATCATATCTTTTTATGGATCTAATCAAACATAGAAAGGACGACATTGTAATTATTGTACCATCAAGAGCTTTAATAGCTGAATATTTAGAGAAAACATTAAAAATATTAGATAATAATAAGGATGTGTTAGTTTTGCAGTTTGTAGATAATATAAATATAAGACATACAAAAAGGCGTGTCTTTATTCTGACTCCAGAAAGAGCAAGAGAATTATTTAAGTTTAAAGATCTCTTTAATATTGGTTTGTTTTTAATTGATGAAGCACAATTATCAGAAGAAAATATGAGAGGGCTTACTTTTGATTCTTTAATAAGAAGAATTAATACTGAATTCCCTAATGCAACAAAAGTTTTTGCACATCCCTTTATAAATAATCCTCAGGCACAGTTTGAAAAACATAATATTACAGAGAATTCTTCGTTCAAAAGCTATAAACAAAATTCTGTCGGGAAAATATATCTAACACCCATAAAAGGGGACATTTTTGCATATAGACCTACTTTTAAACCGGGAAGATATTATTACACTCGAAATATTATAAAGAAAATATTAAAACAAAAAGGTACAACCATATTAATTTATGCTTCAAAAGCTAAAATATATAGTAAAAAACTATTTGAAGATTTTAGAGATTATCTTGACTTGTGCGATGAAATTACAAATCCCAATGCTATAAAAATTATTAAAGAATTACAAGAATATATTGGCGCTACAGAAGATAAAAAAGTTTCAAATCTAGTAAAAATGATGCAGAAGGGGATTGTAATTCATCATGGTTCTATTCCTTTAAAGGCACGTTTTTTGATAGAAAAATTTATCAATTCAGGATACGCTAAAATTTGTTTTGCGACATCAACACTACTACAGGGTATTAATATGCCTTTTGATTTAGTATGGATTGATAATTATAGATTCAGAGGCAATGAAGATAAAAAATCCTTAGAGATTAAAAATTTAATTGGTAGGGCAGGAAGAAGTAAAGCTTTTAGCAATGCCTTTGACTATGGTTTTGTTATTGTCCCAAAAGAAAATTATAATAATTTTTTGGAAAGGCTCAATATAGATACAAAAATAAAAAATACATCAGAATTAGATAATGATGATTTCTCATCGTTACCAGAAGATGCAAAAGATATAGTTGACGCAACACGTAATAATACATTTGATGATGAACTACAGATTACTGAATTACAAAAAGAGCGCATAAAAAATGCAAATTTAGATGATGATATAAAGTTAATCTTAGATAATATGTTTATTGATAACAATATAATAAGTGCTGCTAATTATAAAAATATGAATAATAATACAAGAGAATTAGTGAAAAATTCTTTTAAAAATATATTTGTAAAGCATTTAAGACGTAAAAACTTGTCATATGCTGAACAAAGCATATTAAGTGTAGCACTTCGAATACTTTTATGGAAAGTTCAGGGGCGTTCTTTTAGCCAAATAGTTGCTTTTAGGTATAACTATATTACAGATGATGAACGCAGAAATGACTTAAGACGACAGCTAAAAGAAAAGCTTATATCGGAGAAAGAATTTCATAAACAAATTGCATCTACTAAATTAAAATATTCGCAAATCCCAAGTGAACTCCCTAATGTTAATGCATTTCAAAAATCACTATTTGACAAAAATGCAACATTTAAAGATTTTGATTATGATAAATTAGTATATGATACTTATGAATATCTCGATACGGTTTTATCTTTTTCATTAAGTAATCCTATATCTGCGGCATTCAAAATGTATTATGATAAAACTCAAGATTCTAGGGCGTTGGCAATGATAAACTACTTAAAGTATGGCACAAATAACTCTAAAGAAATTATGTTATTAAGGTATGGATTTGATTTTGAAGAATTGGATTGGTTGGCACCTTGCGTAAAATCTATTGATGAAAATGAAATTATTTTTGATGACGTTCTATTAGAAAAACTAGAACAATACCAAAAAGATATTATTTGTAGGTATTGTAATTAATTAAAAGTCTACAAATAAAAATTCATATAGCTTTCATCAATTGTATCTTGTTCGATGCCGATGTAGCGAAGCGTTACTGATGGCGAGGAGTGGTTAAAGATTTTTTGCAGGAGTACTATATCATTATATTTTTTATAATGATGATACCCGAATGTCTTTCTCAGCGTATGTGTTCCGATTCT
>CALUQL010000081.1 GCA_944322895.1 Candidatus Gastranaerophilales bacterium | reverse complement strand
AAAGTAAAAGAGAAAAAGATATATGGCAAAGAAGATATTGGGAACACACAATAACAGATGAACGAGATTTGTGTAGTTTGATAGATTATATACATTACAAACCCGTAAAACACGGATTAGTAAAACAAGCAAAAGAGTGGAAGTATTCAACATTTGAAAAATATGTAAAACAAGGATTATATGACGAAAATTGGTATGATTTCAATGAGAATATTAGAGTCAAAATTTATGAATGATAAAAGTGATAAAGATATAAAATTTGTTGGGTTAAAATCCCAACTACAGGACAGATAAAAATCAAATTGTCAAAGTTATAAACAAAAACTAATTTATTTTTGTTCTCTTCTTGTTCGTTTTTTATATTCTTATTTTCATTACTCTTTAAATTAAATTTTTAATTTTTTTTAATAAATAAACTGAGGGGTATTTTACAGTTCAATTTATTACATATAAATCAAAATCATTTTCTTTTAATTCAGAAGGGCTAATCCACTTAGCAGCTGTATTTGAATAAAATTGTGGTGCTGAGATTTCTCCAATAAAATTAACATTCTTTTTCGTTTTTTCAAGATCATCAATTGGTACATGGGTATATGATGTTGAAAAATAAACATTCATTAAATTTTTTAAATTTATATTATTGGCATAATGTTTTATATACGAAAAGAATACATCGCGTAATTTTTTGACATCATCTGGATTTAACTCTTTGAAAAAGGCACCATTAATTTCTATATTATCCATAACTAATGATGGTTCATCATCAATATCAGCCGTATAAATTCTACTCATAGCTATTATATTATCCTTGTCGTCTTTAACCTCTACAACGTTAAATGCACTATTTAATAAATATATTGGAGTCGATGCACCATTTGAACCACCAGAAAGAGCTGTACAACAGCTTGTTCGATCTCCCATAAAGAGATCTTTTTGGGGATATCGTTCCCATAAACCAATTTTTAAGTTTCTATCTTTTATTTTAAATTCAAAATCTTTTATAGAACTATTATAAAACCATTTATCATAGTCTAAGCCTCTCTTTTCAAATTCCTCTTTTGTTTTGCAATTAACTTTACCTATCGGACTAGTTTCATCCATTAAAAAATCCTTATAATCAAAAAGAATTGCCCCTCTTAAAACATTTTGTAGATCATCATTATTTTCCGGTCTGTTTCTCATTATAGAAATATATTCACTATAAAGTTTATCCTCAGACCAATTATCTATATTTTCTATTAATAAGATTAATTTATCACAAGAATTTTTATCTATTCCCATGTGTTCTAACCAAAACTCATTATTTTGATTTGATTTTAACTCTGATATTATCGTTTGTCTTGCTTCATCTTCACTTAATTCTTTTATGAACTGGTTAAACATTTGTTTAACGTTGGAAGATAAAAACGCATGGGTATATTCCTTATCAAAGTCAAGTTTAGAAGGTGGAACACTCATAAGCTCTTCTTTCGTTATTCCAGCAGTCAGTAGCTCTAACATTAACAAATCTTGCTTAATCTTTTCTATGTCTATAGTTCCTGAATTAGAAAAGATATCAGTTTCTATATCTGCTAACTGAAGGTCATAAATGATTCTTGCTAATTCTATCTTATCTTTTGCTCTCAAAGGTTTATTTTCAGGATTTTTTAACTGGCATAAATCAGATAATTTTTTATAATTTTCATCAGTAAGTTTATTTAAGTCCTCTAATATATTGTAGAAATTATCTGTCCTTTTATCCATAAGTTGATTAAATGTATCTGCATCAAGATATTTTTGAGCTCTAAGAATTATAGAAAGATTCTCTGACACTAAATCACAAAATTGATTTTGGTATTGTTCCATTTGTTCGGAACTTAAATCTGGATATTTTCCGTTTGTTTTCGTAGTTAACTCAATAGGAATATTACTCAGGTATAAATTCGGACGTTTCATTGCTAATTTTAATGATTTCTTTGCATACTGTATTGTTAATTCTGAAATTTCTTCCAAACTTAGTTCGCAATTTACCATTGATTTTAGCATGTTTGGATTACTTATAATTTGATTAAATATTCTATCAATATGTTTATCTAAATTTGGATTTTGTATACCTTTTTTTATATTTTCTACAAAAGAAGGATCTATTATTCCCTTTAAGATTTGAATAGATTTTTCTGAATTTTGAATATCTAGGACCGCAACCATTGCTGCTAGTTTTTTCGTATAGTTGGGGGCATCTTTCAACTCATTATATGTTTTTATTTCATCTTTTCTCATAACCAAAGGTATAGCATATTTAATACCAATATCGTTACACATTGCAGTATCGATAATCATATTATTTTTATTTAAGATATTTTTATCATAATACGAATTTTTGGCTAGAAAATCTGCATCTGAGTTTTTTATTCCAATTTCTTCATATTGTTTTGTTTTATTTTTTATAAATTCTGTTCTTGCAAATTCTTTTATTTTATCAAATTCTAGACCATTTTTTACCGCATTAAATATGGCTTCAATGACTTTCTGATCTAAAGGTAAATCTATAATTTCTTCTTTTATCCTCATTATAGAAATAAGATCCATCCCATATTTTTTACTTAATGCAATATTATCTATAATTGTTTTAGTATCTTGCCATACAGGTAAATTGTATTTGCTTGAATATTCATAAGCTTCTGCACCGGTTTTTGAAGAATAAATAGCTTCTGCATACTTCTTATGTTTTAAAACATCTTGAATTACATGTAGTGGTATACGATGCTTCGCTAATTCAGAAGCTTTATCATACTCATTTATATTAAGTTGTGCCAAACAGACAGAATAGAATGCATTCAAACCTCTTTTTCTGTATTCAATTGCCTTGTTTATTGTATCTTCATCAATTAGATTTGCAGTAAATAAATCTTTTGTAGTTTGAACATCTAATGGAGATAATTTAAGTATACTCTCAGGTAAAAATTCTCCTTCTTTATTTTTCATTTTTGCAAGAGATAATGAATCATAAGGGGATAGTGTTCCTTTATTAAATAAAATGAATCTATTTAATGTTTCTTCGTCGATTGTATAAAGTTCGTCAATATAAAAACATTCATTAAATGATAGATTACATTCATTATGTAGTCTTAGAACTCTTTCTTTTATTTGTTCATGGGAAATACCTTCTCCATTCGGATTATTTGGATTCGGTAATTCTTTCTCATATAGTAATGAATCTTTTAATTTACTAGTATTCACCAAATAATATATCTCATTTATTTTTGCACCAGCTTGAATTAAGTCAAATGCGTTTTGCAAACTTTTAGAATCTAATTTTAAGTATAAAAGTGAATTTATATCGACACTATTAAGTCCACTTGTATATATTCTTTCCAACAACTCAAGATATGATCGATCTTCTTTATATGTTTTATGAAAGTTATTCATTGGTATTTTATTTTCTATAAATTTACAAGCTAAGTTCATCTCATCTTCATCGGATAAAATTAAATTTATATTGTCTGCCCCTAAAACATTCATTTGCGCAGCTGGAAGTCGCATATTATCTGCTATTTCCATATCTGCATATTTTGCTGCACTAAAACCAGAAACACCTTGTCTGTATAATTCTAGAGCTTTATCTTTATTTCTTGCTCCTTTAATATATTTTGCGACACCGATTGGCAACGAACTTTCTTTTGAAAGAGCAATAATGGAATTAATCTCATCTTGAGAATATTTTGAGTATAATAGTTTTGCTACTTCTTCTATATCATGACCATTTCGAGCCATGTCAACTAAGAAAATACTATTATCTTCTCCAAACTGTTCATAAAAAGTTTTTGCTTGCATAAAAGGTAAGCCTTGTTTTACAAACTGTATACTTAAAAACTTCTCTTTATCTTCATTCGTTTCAATATTTGAAATAATATATTCTTTGGCTCCTTCTGGCATATCTACCATGGCATATTTTAGACCTTTTTCCCAATCAGTTTCATTTGCATTTTTTAAAAAAAGTCCAATATCGAAAAATTGTTTTGGTACATATTTTTGATTTTTTAGTGTTTCTAATATTGAATTTAGACGTTCTTTGGGAATTGTATAATACTCGAAAGCCTTACAAAGTGGAATGCCACAAGAATGTATTCTGTCTAAAATTTCTGTATCTATCGTGCCAATTTCCATTGGTAACATACTTAAATTATATTCAGGCTCCATTAATCCGATTTGAATTGCTGTATTAATCTCCTTTTCTGTTTTATATCGACTATATGCGTTGTTGATTAAATTAAATATTGTAGATTTATCACTTATTGTTTCATCATTTATAATATTATTTATTTTGTTTTCGGCACTTTCATTAACAAGAGAAAGTAAAATTACTCTGGGACTAACTCCATTACTAATTAGATTTCGAACTTTTTTACGATTATTGGGTAACTCAAGTAATGATTCAATTTCTGATAAATCAATACCTCCATTTATTAGGTATGCTAAATCATGGTTTGGTTGTTGTTTTGAATTATACGAACAATTTATTGCATTTTTTACTTCTAGCCCATAAGGTATCCAGCTCAATGCTTTTATAAAATGTTCGTCGTCACAAGATAACATCTGAGCAATTTGATCTTCGGCAGTAATATTTGATTCTGAAAGTAGTCTTCTTTTAGATTGGTAAGTAAGTGGTTCTTCTTTTGTACTATCAGATAAATTTATTTTAACTTGGGCTCTACCTAAATTTTCTAAGATAGTACTTGAATCTTGACATTCACTATTTAATGAACTTATGCTCTTTGATTCTTTTACTTTTTCTATTATACTATTACCTTTAAAATTTAGGCTGTTTACATTACGAATTTCCAAAATAAAATCCTTGTTCCATAGTTTAAAGAACTTATCGGATAATATATTTATGAACTTTAATTGTAATTTAACATACAGAACAAGATTAAATTAACTATGAGATGGAGATTGATTTAAAATTTTAAATGTAATATATGAATGGTAAAGGCGGTACATCCTCATTAGGTGCTGCTGTCAGAATATCACCTACAGCATCTGCAAATTTCAATGTTACAGGAACACTGTCCCCAAAAGCACAACTGTTAAAATTTATTTTTGTTAAAGCAAAAATATCTTTAATTACAGTATCTAACTCTTCATTTCCTCTACAAATTTCAATCGCTATTGGGTTTGGAACACTAAATCCGGGATATGTGTTAAAACGTTCAACATATCCGGAAGTCCACAAGTATGCTTTATTATTAGAAACCTTAAAGGCAGTTCCTCTGACAATAGGTCTGTTTCCATCTAGTCTATAGAGTTTAAGTTCATTTGTTGAACGTGTGATTCTTATACCAATTAACTTTGTAATAGTATTCTGTGCGGCTTCTAAAAAACCATCCCACTCAGCATCATTAAAATACGTTCGCCCATGAATAAATAATTCTTTTGGATATTCGCCTTGCCCTCTTCTATATTCTTCAAGAATATTCTTCATTAAATCTTTTGCTTTGTCTTTCGTTAAATGGAATTCATTATTAGTTTTATCCAACCAATTACCAATTGCTCCTTTAAAAACTAACCCATCACCTGTATCTAAAAACATTTGCGCTCCGCAGCAGGCATTTCCACTACGATTATATTTATCCAGTTTCTTAAAAACCAGACCTATGTAGCAGACACCTTTTCTGATATTAGCAAGTTTCCAAGGTTTACATCCTGCTTTAAACATCATTGTAGTCGAAAGATTCCATGCAATTGTAGCTGGATCTTGAACATCACGAGTAGGCTGATTCCTTGAATCCAAGAAATCGTTTGGAGCAATAGATGTTTCACGAATAATTTGTATCGGGATTTTTTCTTTTAATAACCTTGCTTTAAGTTGTCGTCTAAAATCTGTCCCATAATCATAAACTTTTGCTTGTTCATTTATTTCGGGAAAAAGACTTGGCTGCCCAGCAATACTTTGAGCTTTCATTTTTTTTGTACACAACATATTAGAAGGAATTCGTTCGTTTTTTGGAACTATACTTTGTGATCTCCCATATTGATGAACCTCTTCAGGTATTATGACAAACCAAATATTTGGTATAGATTCTTCATTATTTTTATAATGAATTAATTTTTCCCTATATAAATTTACTGTTTCGTATATGGCTTTATTTATATTGTCTTGTTTTATTTTATTCAAGATTGTATTTTTATCAACATATATTTTGGCATTATCTATAAGTTTTAAATTAGTGCCAAATATAGATTTAAAACCAGGATATGACGAAAAATGTAATTTTTTTGCATCCGCAGAACGTATATACGAATTTATTGCGCTAATCCAATTTTCAAATCTTTTTATCCCTTCTTCATGACCTATCACTCCATAACTTATCTCTGTTTGATTTTTTAATGGTCCATACAAAAATAAGCCATCTTTACAATAATCGGATTTTTGTGAATGAGCAAATTCTAATAATGGTTCTTTGTAAAATTCTAATTTATAACTACTACTCATCTTGAATATCTCCGTCATTATTCGTTAACTTATCTTCAGGAATTTTTATTTCTGAGCTAAAAAATTCCGGTTTCCAGGAGCATAGTAAATTATTATCATCACCACAATTTATAGCAATATTATTACCGTTATTCAGCCAATACATAAAACCAATTAGTAAATCCCTCCATTTTTCATTGTACCAAGTCTTTGTTCTGCTAATCCTTAATCTGTTAAGTTTAGAATCACTCGGAATAACAACATCTTTTTCATCCGTATAAATAGTCCTTGGAGAAATTTCAATATAAAAATTATTATTACTGTTTTTTATTCTGTATCTAAAACAAAAATGCCATACATACTGTTTACTTTTACCAACTATTACCCTATATGTTTTTTTATCATAGTAATTCGTAAAATATATTTTATTATCCTGAATTAAATTATTTGGAAACCACCAATCACAAGTATGATTCCAATAAATATTTTTTAATCCTTTGCTATTAAATAACATATCAAATGTTTTAGAAATTAATGTTTTAATGACCCTATCTATATCTTCATCTTTTGAATTAACTGCATGTATTTTATATTGTCCATTGATAAAATCACCTGATTTATATTTTGCAGATAAAACTAGCTGTTGACTTCCAACTATACTATTAATTTTCTCTGGTTCCAAAAAAGATAGCAATTTCCCCGCAAATTCTCTGACAGGATATTCATAATATTCATGGTTTTTGGGCAGTTCTTTAGCAGTTGCACTTTTCTCATACAGAAAAACATATTCTGGCAATCTAATTTTGAATTGGTTTGACATTATAGTTTCATTACCCTTTTCAAGTTTTATTACATTTTTTCGTAGTGCAGACTCTAGATCCCCAAGATTAGAAATGTTGCTTCTTGGAACATTATTTTTCTCTAAAAAATTTAGCACCCTTTCAAGTCCTGTCCCCCAATCTGTTTTAAAATCATCAATGTAATTTTTTCTTCCGAGATTAATTGGAACTGTTACATTTTCATCTATTTTTATCGGTAAAATAAATTCACTTAAATTATTTTTTCTTTCAATATCTAATGCAAAAGATATTTCATCTTTTACCCCTTTTTTATTTATGGATGCATTTGATATTATACTTAAAAACTTTACTGTTTTGTTAGTTAAAATACCTTGTATATCATCCCAAAATTCTTCTCCTCCTGTTAGTTCATTTTTGTCAATCCAAACGTTATATCCAGCATTTTCAAGACGAGAAGCAAGCCATATTGCGATTTCATTATCTTCTGGAGTCGCATGGCTAATAAAAATTGTATCTCTTTGACTATTTATCGCATTACTTCCATGATTCATATATAGATCATATACGAAAAATCTCGTTTTAACTTTAAAATTAAGTATTTATTAATAATTGTATTACCCATAAAATTTGTTAATATGTAAAATATTTCTGTTTTTATCGTTCTTTTGTAGCAACAGATGGTTTTACTCAAATACAAGCACTATTAAAAAACTGTCATTTTGTTAGTGCTATAATTATTGCATGATAGATGCAAAAGAGTTTTTAAAAATTAAAAAATTAGCATTAATATCATTGGTTTCTAATGACATTTTAATGGATAAACTAGTATTAAAAGGCGGTACTTGTCTTGAACTTGCATATAAAATTCATTGTCGTTCATCAAAGGACATTGATTTTTCTATTGATAATGAATTTTCAGATACAGAAATTGAACAAATTATGAACGATTTGCCTGAAATATTTAATAACAATTTTAGCAAATTTGGCTATTATGCTTTTGATTTTAGGATAAAAAATAAGCCCGTCCATATGCCACTTGATATAAAAATGACGGGTTACAATTTGTCATTCAAATTGGTTTCAATTGATATTTATAAACA
>CALUQL010000080.1 GCA_944322895.1 Candidatus Gastranaerophilales bacterium | reverse complement strand
GGTCCAAATGGTTCAGGTAAAAGTAATATCATAGACAGTATTTTGTTTGCTCTTGGTCTTGCAAGTGCAAGGAATCTTCGTACTGAACAGCTTTCTGATTTTATTTCTACTCATACAAAAAAGAATGAAGCTTTTGTTAAAGTAGTTTTTGAATCTGAAAATAGTGAAGAACAACAAATTACAGTTGCAAGAAAAATCAGAAAATCTTCTCAAGGATTTAATAGTGTTTATTATTTAAATGACCAAGTTTCGACATTAACTGAAATTCATACTCAGTTGGAAAAATATCGTATTACACCCAACAGTTATAATGTTATGATGCAAGGTGATGTTATGAGCATTACTAATTGTTCTACTGTTGAAAGACGTAAGATTATAGATGAAATCGCCGGTATTGCCGATTTTAACAGAAGAATAGAAAAGGCACAGGAAGAACTTTTGACTGTTGAAGAAAGAGTAGATAATGCAAATCTTATTTTGACAGAAATAGAATCTTCTATCGAGCGGTTGGCCCAAGAAAAAGAAACAGCTTTAAAATATCAAAAATTAAAAACTGAAAAATTTCAGTTAGAAAGTCAAATTACTACTGTTAAATATTTTGATATAAAAAGAAATTTGGAATTAGCTCACCAAAATATTTTAGAGTTCAACAAAAAGAAAAAAGAAGAAGAAGGAAACTTAAAAAAATTAGAAGACAGTCTTTTAGAAATAAAGAAAAGATATTCTGAAATATCTGAATTAGTTAAAAATAACGGTGAAGCAGAACAAATAGAAACGAAGAAACAATTAGAAGAATTAAAAGGACAAATTTCTCGTAAAAATTTAGCTATAAGTTCTGTTGAAAAGACTATTCATGATAATTTGAAAACAATTGAAAATTCTAAAAACGGAATCGAAAATCATAAAGAAAAGATTGAGAAAATCAATTTAAAAATTGAAGAAAAAAAAGCTGAAATTGTAGAAATTGAAAATAATATAAAAATTCAAGAGGCTGAATTAACAAAAATTTTAGAAGAAGTTTCAGGTTTAAATAAAAATGCTGATAAACAAATTGAAGAAAGAAACAATCTAAAAAAAGAACTTGAAAAATTAAAAGAAGAAGAATGGAATATAAAATCAGAAACAATTCCGTTAGAAACAGAACTTGCAACAACAAAAAAAGATGTTGAAAATGCAAAAAAATCATTAAATGAATTAACAAATTTCAAAGCTAATTTTAAAGATAATCAAGATAAGTTGCTGCTTCAGATTGAAGAATTAACAAAAGAACAGGCTGATTATAAGTTGGCACAAGAAAATATTATGTATAATTTGGATAAAAACAAGAATGAAATGTTTGACTTATTACATGATATTCAAGTTGCTCAAGGGAAAATAGCAGTAATAGAGGCGAAAAAGAATGCTTATGAAGAAGTTAATTTAGGAAGAGCAATTGACTCGATTTTAAAAGCAAAGATTCGAGGAGTTCATGCTCCTTTATTACAGCTAGGAAGTGTTGATAAAGAATATTCTGAAGCACTTGAAGTTGCAATGGGCGGCAGAATGAAAAATATTGTTGTTGATGATGAAGATGTTGCTCGTGTTTGTATTGATTATTTAAAGTCAGCAAGGGCAGGGAGTGCAACATTTCTTCCTTTAAACAGAATGAAAAAAGCACCTTCAAGTCTTAGAATACCCAAGGAAAAAGGCGTTGTAGATTATGCTATTAATCTTATAGATTTTGATGATAAATATTTAGATGCATTTTTCTATGCACTTGGGGATACTTTGATTGTTGAAAATTATGACAGTGCAAAAAGGCTGATAGGTAAGTATAGATTAGTTACACTTGATGGAAGTTTGTTTGAGAAATCAGGTGCAATAACTGGTGGTGACAGGCGTGATACCGGTTTAAAATTCAGCCAAAATCAAGATGAAGAGTTGAACAAATATAAAACTCGTTTTACTGAACTTCAAAAACAATATTCTTCACTTGAAAATGCCAGAAAAGAATTAGAAGTAAAACAAGAAAAAATCAGACAAAATTATTCTAATACAATGACAGCATTAAATAGTGCAAAGATTGAATTGAATAATTTAAATAATAATTCTAAAAATAACGAAGAAAAGATAGAAGAATATAAAAACATTATTAAAGAGAATGAACCTAAAATACAAAATATAGAAAAGAAACTTGAAAAATATGAAGAAAAGTTGGTTGATTTAAATGATAAAATGCTTATTCTTCAAGATAAAATTGCAGAAATTGAAAGTAAAATGACAGAAGGTGAACTCAAAAAACTTAAAGAGATGACTGCTGCAATTGAAAATCAAATAAAAGATTACCAAAATAAAATTTTAAAATGTAATAACGAAATTAATGAAGCAAATAGAGATATAGATTTTAATAAAGAATTAATTAAAGCAAAAGAGGAACAAATTCAAAGACTTATTAAAGATAATGAAACAGCAGCTCAAGATAAGATTAAGTTTGCTGAAGAGATTAAAGAAATTGAAGTAAAAGCTTTAGAATTAGAAGAAAAAATAAAATCTTTAGGTGAAAAACTTCTTCAACTTCAAAAGCAAAGAGATTTGGTACAAGAAGAACTTCTCAGTGCAGAAACTCAAAAAAATAAAATTACTAATGAAATTGAAAAAATAGGTGAGCAAGTTGAAGCATTCAAAGCAAGAAGAAGAGAACTTGAACCTCAACTCGAAGAAATAAGAACAGAATTAAAAGCTAATGAAGTTGATATAAATGCATTAGTTCCTACTGAAATTTCTACAGAAGAAATAACAACTAAAATCCAACGTTTACAAAAAAAGATGGAAGAAATGGAACCGGTCAATATGCTTGCTATTCAAGCATATGATGAAGTTAAGGCAAGACAAGAAGAGAAAAAAGAACAAATAGCTGTCTTAACCAATGAGCGTAAACAAATTCTTGAAAAAATGAACGGATATGAGCAGATTAAAAAAGAAACGTTCATGAAAACATATAATAATATTAATGAGAATTTTAAAGATATATTTGCCAAATTATCTGAAGGTGAAGGAACTTTAATGTTAGAGAATCCGGAAAATCCTTTTGAAGGAGGTTTAACAATTGAAGCTCAACCAAGAGATAAGAAAAAACAAAAACTCGGTGCTATGTCAGGTGGTGAAAAATCACTAACTGCTTTAGCATTAGTTTTTGCAATACAAAAATATCTTCCGGCGCCATTTTATGCGTTAGATGAAGTTGATGCTAATTTGGATGGAATAAATGTAGAGCGTTTAGCTGAAATTATTCAACAACAAGCAAAAAATACGCAATTTATAGTAGTTAGTCACAGAAAACCTATGATAGAATCAGCTAATAGGACAATAGGTGTAACTCAAAAAGAGCATGGAAAAACTCGGGTAACCGGAGTTAAATTTAGGGACTAAGTAAATGTTAAATCCAAAGGATACAGATAATTTTTATATGCAGACTACAACTGAATCTTATACAAAAGATTTGGGGTTTAGTCCTGATTCTATTTTAGATTCACCGTCTGATGAATTGGATGGTATAGAAGTATTGGTTCAAATGGCAAAACAGGGGAAAATAGACCCTTGGAATATTGATATAGCTGATATTGCCGATAAATATATGCTTCATATTGCAGAAAGTAAATCAAATAATTTACGAGTTACAGGTAGGGCATTATTTTTTCTTGCTGTTTTATTGAAATTAAAATCTAATATTCTGGTAGGGATTGACCCAATGCAGTTTGAAATGCAAAATGAGATAAATCCAGAATATGATGAAAATGATGATTCAAGATTTTCTGATGACTTGTATTACCAAGACTATTATCCTGATAATGTTATTCCTATAGAGGATATTATTCAAAGAAGAACAAGTGTTAAGTTAAACAGAAATAGAATAGTTACATTAAAAGATTTAATAAGACAGTTAGAATTTTATGAGCAGCTTGATAAAAAGCAGGCTGTAAAAAACTCTTTAGAAAGAGCTAAAAGAAGAGTTCGTAATTATGCAAACATGTCAGCTGATGATATTATTAACTTGGCACATGAAGAATATATTGAAAATAGTGTAAAAATATTACACGAAAATCTTATAAAGATTTTTGAAAAAGAAGAGAAAGTTGAATTAAACACATTAACATTGTTAGGTTTAGATAAAATTTCAGCATATATTGCTTTATTGTTTTTAACTGCAGAAAGTGAATTTGACTTAGAGCAGGAAGAGTTTTATTCTGATTTATATGTGGTTAAAGGAAAAGCTCCAACAACTGATGTTGAAGAAAAACAGACGGCATAGGCGGTTAGTATGGATTTAAAATCAAGAATTGAAGCTGTATTATTTGTAACAGGCAGAGCTGTTAAGTTAGACGAAATAGCTAAGATTCTTGATGTTGAAGAGCAGGAAGTTGAAGATGCTATGCTTTCTTTAATTGTTGATTATTCTTCCAGAGAAGGTGCTTTAGAAATTGATGATGAAAATGGGTATATAATACAAGTAAAAGATGAATATATGGATATTGTTGAAAAACTTTGTCCTGTTGATATTTCAAATGCGGTTCTAAAAACATTGACTGTTATTGCATTAAAAGAACCTATAAGACAAGCTGAGTTAAAAGAACTAAGAGGTTCAACCGCATATGAACATGTTACTGAACTTGTTGAAAAGGGTTTAATAAGCAGAAAGCGTGATAAAAATGGTCGATCTTATAATTTAAAGACGACACCTAAATTTGCAGAATATTTTAAGTTAAAAGGTAATTCAGAAATATTATCTAAAATGGATACAAATAGATTATCTGAGTTGTTGGAATTAAATAAACAATAAGGAAAAGGAGAATATATGAATTCTACACAATACAAGGCCAAACAGAATAGGAATATGAAAACTTCTTTATTAGTATTTGGAGTTATATTAATTTTGGTTTTGGGAATTTATTTTTATGTAAAAAATATAATGCCTAATCAAATGTTTAATCAAGGTAAAAAATATTTAGAGGTCGGTCAATATGATAAGGCATTACGTATGTTTAATCTTGTAGCAGATGCTAAACCATATGATTCAGAACCTGTTTATTACCAGGCTCTTGCTATTTCTAAATTGCCTCCTACATACGAACATCAAAAACAATTATATGAAATTGCACAGTTAGAAGATTGTGATGAGGCAAGTAAATTGGCTGATACAATTTTAATGAATATGCGTAAGCAATTAGATGCTCAAGTTGGTCCAAACTATATAGATAATGTTCTTTTTGAAGATGCTCTTATAAGATGGAATATCTCTTCTCCGATTACTTATTCTATTTTTTCGGATTCCAGTGTTTCAAAAGACACAATTGCTGCAGTAAAAGAAGCTTTTTTGGATTGGCAGGCTGCTACTAATGGTGTTATTACATTTAAAGAAACTCAAGGTAATAAAAATGCCAATATATGTGTAAATTTTATGGATGACATTTCTTTGAAAGATACATATGAACCAAATAAAGTTGGTAAAGTTATTCCTGCTATTTATAAAGAACAACTTCAAAAGATGGATATATATCTTAGAAAAGTCAATCCAAAGGGGCAGTCCTACAATAAAGATCAATTTTATACTGTTGCTTTGCATGAAATTGGTCATGCATTAGGTCTTGGCGGACATAGTGCTGATCCTAATGATATTATGTATTACACTGGTGATTATATTGATGAAACTACAATAAAAAAAGATATTACAAAAAGAGATATGAATACACTTAATCTATTATACAGGATGGTACCTGATATAATAGATAAGCCTATTTCTTCTAATGAATATGGAAATTTATTCTACCATGAAATCTTAACAACGTACCCGGGAGAAAATTTTGAGTTAGAAACAAAAAGATTATTGGCTGAGTTGCAAAAAGATAGAAAAAATATCATTGTATGGGTTGATTTAGCTATTAATTATGCATTTAAAAAACAGTATGCACGTTCTAATTATGTTTTATATAACGTACTTCCTTTAGTAGAAACAGATGTTCAAAATCAGCATGTTATTTTATACAATTTAGCTGTTAATTATTATAAGATGAGAGATTATCAAAATTCTTCAAAATATTTAATGATGGCAGAAAATCTAAAATCAGATTTAGATACTCAAATTTTGGGAACTTTCTTGGATGTTAGATTTGGTAGATTAGAACTGGCAAAAAAGAAATTAAATATATTAATTCAACAATATCCTGAAAATATTGAGGTAGCACTTAAACTTGCAGAAGTTTACCATATAGAAAAAGATAGAAAAATGGAAAAAGAAGTTATAGATAACTTAGTTAAACGTAATCCTAAAGCTGCAAGAGATAGAAGAGTTTTAAAGTATAATGCGAAAAATGATAAATATCAGATATCTAAAAAGTAGCGGTTAAATCGTATTCTACAGCTCCTGTTATTTTCACGGTGATTATATCACCAGGGGTAACAGGAGTTTTTGTATCAATAAATACTAGTCCATCAACCTCTGGGGCATCTTTGTATGTTCTTCCTACTACCAAGCCATCTGAATTAATTGCTTCTATTATGCAATCAATTTTCTTGCCAATTAGCTTATTATTTATTTCTTTAGATATTTTTTGTTGTAATTCCATTAATTGCTTTTTTCTTTGTTTTTTTATTTTTGCTGGTATTTGAGGTTTTAATTTATAGGCTTTTGTATTCTTTTCACGTGAAAACTCAAATACACCAAGTTTATCTATTTTCATTTCTTTTATGAAATTATATAGTTCTTGGAAATCTTCTTCTGTTTCTCCGGGGTAGCCTACAATGAATGTAGTTCTTATAGCAATAGATGGTATGAGTTTTCGTATTTTCTTTATTAATTTTTTATTATCTATAACAGGTCTATTCATTGCTTCAAGCATGTTTTGACTTACGTGTTGAAGTGGAATATCAATGTATTTAACAACTTTCTCCAGTTTGTTAATAGTTTCTAAAAGGTCATCTGTTATAAACGAAGGATATGTGTACATAATACGTATCCAACTTAATTCTTCTATTTTATTTAGTTCGATTAATAGTTCTTTTAATGATGGTTTTCCATATATATCTTTGCCGTAGCTGGTTGTATCTTGAGCTATTAAAACTATTTCATTTACTCCTTTTTGAGCGAGCTCTTTTGCTTCTTTAACAATATTTTCTATTTTTCTTGATTTATATGGACCTCTTAATTGTGGGATTATGCAGTATCCGCAATTAAAGTTGCAGCCTTCAGCTATTTTAATATATGAACTTGCACCCATTGTAATTTGTTGACGTTTTACATCTTCGGGGTAGTTATATTCAGGATTCTCATTTACTTCATATCTTGTTTTTTTGTCTTTTGTAATTTTTTTTATTACATCAACAATTTTATCTAAATCTGATGTTCCTAAAAAAGCTAATGCTTCAGGAATTAATTCTTGTAATTCTTTTTTATGTTTTTGAGGCAGACAGCCTGTTATAACTATTTTTTTGCCTGCGTTTATCATATCAAATATTGATTTTACTGATTCTTTTTCCGCATCATTTATAAATGAACATGTATTGATAATTACAATATCTGCTTTTGTTTCATCAAGAGTTATTTTATATCCGTTTTGGATTAATTTCCCAAGCATTAGTTCTGAGTCAACTAAATTTTTTGCACACCCGTGATTTATTAAAGCAATCTGTCTCATTATATTTTCTTTCTTTTAAATATTTTTATATCATTTTCTTGTTTAACTATATCGTAATTATTAATAATCATCTCATAAAAATTTTGTGCGTAATCAATTCCAAAATAACTGCTTCCATATTCTATATTGTTAATTGGTAAAATTACGAAATATTCAGGTAAATTTTCTTTGAAATGTTTGATTATTCTTTTTTCTCCGAATACGTCATTATAAAATAGAGGACTTAAATTATAATAAAAATCGTCTCCTTTTCGGTTTGTTATAAAGTTTATAAAACAACCTTCCGGTAACACAACTGTTTTATCTGTATTTTGGGCATTATTTGTAATGAAATCTGATACTTTTTTTATCGGTTCACCATCTTTTTTAAAGGTATAAATATTTCCTTTATTCGTTTCAAGAAGATAATTTTTGTATTTAAGAGAAGCAAAATCTTCTGCTGTAAAAAGAAGAATACAAGCACTAAGAAATATAGGAATAAATTTTTCATAATATTTTGATATTAATATGATTAGAGCAAGTGAACATATTGGAAAAATGAAAATTCCCATATGATTTACATTAAGGTAAAAGAAAGATTTTGCACTTGCTGTTATTGCGCATAATAACAATATAAAAAGAGGCTTATTTTCATATAACTTTTTAATATTAATAAAAAATAAAATTAAATTTATTAATGGAATAATACCGAATATTGCAAAGATTTTGTTTTGCAATATTAAATGCTTGATATATGAAAA
>CALUQL010000079.1 GCA_944322895.1 Candidatus Gastranaerophilales bacterium | reverse complement strand
GCCAAATCACCGGATAAATCAATTGTTTTAATTTCATCTGTAAAAATCAGTTTCATATGTTGTAAGGATTCAAGTTCTTTATTTTTGCCATTAGTAACATAAATCAATCGATTGTTGGTATTAGACGCAATAAGTTCTCTGAATTTGTTCAAATATTCTTCATTATTGGGTTTGCTCAAATCGTTTAATAAAGTATCGACATTTTCAATATTCAAGAAGGTATATTGCTTATTATTTTTGTAATTTTCTTTTGCACTTTGGGAAATTTTTGTTAATGTTCCAAAAAATTCTTCCATAAATCCATTAGTGTATTTTGTAGAGGAATATGCTGTTTTATATTTACCGGATAATATTTGTGTAATATTTTTAGCTTTTTCAGCTGATATATTTTCTAAATTTATCAGTGGTGGTAAATCAGGTACATTTTGCAATCTTAATTCTTTTAACTTAAAAAGATATTCCAAAGGTAGAATATCTTGCTTTTTATTAACCAGAGCTTTTACAAATTCTGATTTATCAAGAGGAAGTTTTTTTATTCTGTTTTGCCAGCTCATTTTTAATTCTTCAGGCAGTCTTTTTATAAATTTATCTATTCTTTCAAGTGAATAGTTGTTTGTCGATGTAATCTTTCCTCTTTTTAGAGAATTATAAACAAGCAATGCTCCTGAACCAAGCACAGCCAAAGCGCCTAATGCTAACAATAATTTATGAGAATCATGATTTTCCTTAGCTTTTGGCGTTTTCACTGACCGGGTATTATTTGTTTGTGCTGTATTTTTATTAGTAAGAGTTATTACAGGAAATTGTTGTTTTAGATCCTGAAAACTTATAGTCATGTGCTACTCCAATATGTTGCTATATAAATTTTAAGTCTAAACATACATTTTTTTGTCAATAAAGATTTATTTGTTTTACAAAAATACAAATAGTTTTGGCGTTAATATAAAATATACATTTTGCTGTTTGAACAATATTATTTTTTAGCTCCAAGACAGGTATTATTAATCAATACTTTTATATGAAATCCAAAAACAGAATATAAATCCGTTAGTACATAGAAATTCTTAATGCATTGGTCAAAATAAGAGATATAAAAAATTGATAAGTCTGCTCATAAAATCATAACAGCAGCACTGCAGAGATTAAAACATCACGAAAATCCTAAAATAGCTAAAAAAGCAAATGAAATATTGGAAATTATTTGTATTGTTTTAAAAAGAACAGAAACAAGGCTTTTACCCTTGTTCCTGTTCTTTTTTTCCTGCAGTACGTTCATACAGTAACTCTTTAACGTACTTTTCAAGTTCTTCTCGCTTTTCGTCGTCAACTGTTTGTGCTTTGTTTGTATTTTTTATTTCCCCGATTGGTTTATCCCACAAGTAACGCATACAGAATCTTAATGCCAGCTTATCGCCTTTTAACGCATCAAATACAATTCTTTGAGCAAGAGCAATGAAAGCCTCTATATTTTCGTACTCACCGTCTTTATTTTTAATTTTTATTTTTTGCTTTAAAGTCTGAATAGCTGCATCTTCTATAGTTTGAGGTTTTTGGGGTCTTCCTTTGGGATTACCCGATTGCCCCGGTTTAAATTGTGTATGTTTGGGCGGTTTTTTGTAGCCGATTTCGTAATCTTTCTTTTTCATGCTACCCCCCAAAATTCAACTTGAGTTCAGCTTTTCGTCCGGTTAACTTTTCCCAACGATATATAATTGCATTACAATATTTTTCGTCCAGCTCAATTAACCTTGCCTTTCGTTTTGTTTTTTCACAAGCAATAAGGGTAGAGCCACTTCCTCCAAAACAGTCAAGCACAATACCTCCTGGTGAGGAGGCGTCAAGTAAAATATCACTTAAAAGCCCTACAGGTTTTACTGTCGGGTGGAGCTTAAACAGTTCTTGTGCTTGCTTGTTTTGAACATTCATTCCTTTAACTGACCAGACGTTAGTCCTGTATCTGCCGTTGTGCCCAAGCTGGATATTGTTGATGTGCGGATTTTTTCCATTTTTAAAAACACATACAAATTCGTGCTGGCTTCTATACAATGACCCCATTCCGCCTGTTGTTTTATCCCAAACGCAAATATTTTTTAGCTCATCGTACTGTTCACCTGCTGTCAAAAAGGTTTTTAACCCTCTCCAGTCGATAAAAATGTAATGTAAACTTCCGTCAGTTGAGCTTTCACGGAGGTTTTCCATAAACTTTTGCGTAAAATCCATAAACTCTGACTCAGTCATTTCCCCGGACGCCATTTTAAAATCAGTATGTTGAATTTTACCGTTACCACAGACATGCCCTTTGATTTTTACATTGTAAGGCGGGTCGGTTACAATTATTTCAGCTTTTTCAGTCATTAACAGACATTTGAATGAGTCTGGGTCCAATGTATCACCACAAAAAATTTTATGTTCCCCAAGTATCCACAAGTCGTTCTTTTTTACCTTTTGTGGTATTGAGTCTAAAAGAGAATAGACCTCTTTATCTTCATCTTGTTTGTTTTCATCACCAATTAATTCAATCGTAAGACTATCTATTTCAGGTATTTCAAATCCTGTATCTGTTATGTCAAAATCCAGCTCTAACAGTTCTTTAAATTCAATTTTTAAAATGTCGCTGTCCCACTGAGCATCTTCTGCTAATCTGTTATCGGCGATTCTATAGGCTTTTATTTGCTCAGGCGTGAGGTTTTCAAGCTGTATTGTCGGGATTTGAACTGCATTAAGCTTTTTCATTGCTTCATATCGAGCGTGACCTGCAACAATATTCTTTTCTTCGTCAACCAGAATTGGTGCGGTAAAGCCAAATTGCATGATACTGTTTTTAATCTTTTCAATTTGTTTTGCGTTGTGTACTCTAGGATTTTTGGAATAAGGCTTAATCATTCCAATTGCTAGCATCTCAACAGTTTTTCCTGAGATTTGAATGTCCTGTAAATTTTGATTTTCCATTATAAACTCCAAAAGAGGCTTAGCTACAACATAAAATTTCCTCTTTTTTTAATATAAAAAAAGCAATTTATACCCCCTGAAAAATATTAATAATATTTTTTAGAGCTCACAAAAAAATGCTTTATATTAAATCAACGGCTTTTTTACGACTTGACTTATCCTGCAACCAGAGCGATGAATAAAGCAAAAGGGATTTAAAATGAAGAAAAACGCTAAAAAATTAACAAATGAAGAATTAAAACAAAAGGCAAAAAGCTACGGATTAAATATTGAAAACCTGCATAGGGCTTACATTATAGAAAATATAAAATGGTACGAAAAATACAAAGCTTTTTCGACTCAAACACAAAAAAAGATTGAAAGACTTGTTGCTCAATACGAAAGAAAACAAAAGATAAAAATAGACAATAAAGAACCTGTTAAGTTTATCGCAGGAACAAAATACATAAGAGAATTTCAAGGCAAAAAATATGAAGTTACTGCTATATCAGACGGCTACTGTTATAACGGCAAAGTGTATAAAAGTCTATCAGCTATAGCAAATGAAATAACAGGTACTCGCTGGAACGGCAAAAGATTTTTTGGAGTTAAATAAAATTTATATATGTCCTTTTTTGACATACTTGTTTGTTAATTTATTAATATTAGGATTATAAAACAAATGAAATTTAAAAATATTGAAATTGTGACACCTACAGATGGAATCGATAGTTTGGGCTGTATCTATTGTGCTCATGAATCGAAGAATAACATTCTTGCCAGATACGAATATTTTTTTATAACACCTAACGGCAAACTCGCAGCTTACTTCAAAAGCCAAAAGCCATTTTCTGTGGAATATTTATCAAACAAAAACAAATATATTTTTGCGGTTTTTCACACTTTTGGCAATGGCAAAAAAGTTGATATTATTAGAGTTGAACGAGCAAACAAACATGTAATAGTTAACTCTTACGACGATATAGAATTGGGAGTGGAAGATGGAACTTTGGCAGTAAAAAATGACGACAAATGGGGATTTATCGACGAAGCAGGAAAAGAAATAATAAAGTGTCAGTATGAAAAATATTATAGCTTCAATTTAGGTTTGGCTGTTGTTTATAAGAACAACAAATGGGGGATAATTAACAAAAAAAATGAAACAGTTGTTCCTTTTGCGTACAAAAATATTAAATTATACAAGGATACGACTGATAAGAAGAAAAGCCATAAATATTTTGATGAATATCCATCAGGTGGTTTTTATCGAATAAAAAAAGACGACAAGTTCGGTTATGTTTCAGAACAAGGTGTAGTTTTAAAGCAGCCCGTCTATCAATGGGCAGATAGATATATAGGAAAATATTGTGTTGTTGAATATGATAAGCTAACTCAAGAAAAATGGGCGATTTTAGACAATAGAGCCAAATGCATTTTTAAAAGTTATTACCGGATTTTTAATCTTGGTAATGGAATGTTTCTTGTCTCTAATGACATGTATAATTATGCGTTAGTCAAAATTAAAGAAAATAGCGTTTTGGGATTATAAGTAAATAATTTTAACACTTCAACAAATCTTCTTTAAAAGACTTGATAAATAGGGGGGCAAGAGTGATAAATACAGCATGAAGAAAATCAGATGCGCTATATACACAAGAAAATCGTCAGAAGAAGGACTTGAACAAGACTTCAACTCTCTTGATGCCCAAAGGGAAGCTTGCGAAGCATATATAAAATCTCAAATACATGAAGGCTGGGTTCTTGTTGAAAAGCAATATAATGACGGTGGTTTCTCCGGCGGAAACTTGGAAAGACCCGCTTTTCAAGAACTTTTGTCAGATATTGAAAATGATGAAATTGATATTGTTGTCGTGTACAAAGTTGACAGATTGACTCGTTCACTTATGGATTTTTCGAAAATAATTGACATTTTTGACAAACATGAAACCTCGTTTGTCTCTATCACCCAACAATTCAACACTACGACCTCAATGGGAAGACTTACTCTAAATATATTGTTATCCTTTGCACAGTTTGAAAGAGAAGTTACTGGGGAAAGAATACGGGATAAATTCGCTGCATCACGTAAAAAAGGTATGTTTATGCATGGCATTGCAACCATCGGTTACATAAAAAAAGACGGTATTTTGTACGAGGACAAAGAACATTCATACAAAATTAAAACTATTTTTAAAAAATATATTGAGTTTAAAAGCGTTGCGAAATTGCAAAACTACCTTAATGAAAGCCAAATTTATACAAGAACAGGTAAAAGTTTTCGTAAAGGCAATTTACATAGAATCCTCAGAAACAAAGTGTATATAGGCAAGATTGAACATAAGAACGAAGTCTATGAAGGTCTGCACGATGGGATTATAGATGAAAAAATCTTCAACAAGGTTCGAAAGATTATGGATGAAAATTCTGTCAAAGCTAAAAACTCAATAGGCTCGAAGCATGTTTCACTTTTAGCCGGAAAAATATTTGATGACAAAGGCAATATTATGTCTCCTTCTCACAGCCGAAATCGCCACGGTGCTTGTTACAGATATTATATAAGCCAGGCAATTATTCAAAACAGAGCACATGAGGCAGGCACAATTTCAAAAATACCGGCAGGGGAGATTGAACAATTTGTCTGTGAAAATATAAAAGAACTTATTTTAAACAAAGAACAGATACAAAATTATATAAAAGACAAACCAATCAAAAAGCAAAATAACATTCTTAATTTTCTTGAGTTGTATACACCTGATGTTGTTTTTATTAGAACAGTTTTGAATAAAACAACCATATATCAAGATAAAATTAGAATTTTGATAGATAGAGATTTGTTGGTCCAAGCAATCGAAGCTGTTACGTATGGAGAATTATTAAACTTTAAAAGTACAGGTGACTACTTACTTGACTTTTCTTACGATGTAAAAATTTCCTCTGCCAATCAAAAGGGAACAAAAATTGTAATCGGTCACAATAAAGTTGAATACAATCTAACACTTATTCAAGCAATAACCAAAGGTTTTTATTATTTTAAGCTTCTGCAAAAAGGCAAAATGACAAAAGAACAAAAAAGCAGCAGCCACATAAAAAGACTTATGAAACTCAGACTGCTTCCGCCCGAAATTATCGAAGCCATACTGAATGGTACGCAAGACAGAACCTTGACAATAAAAGAGCTCTATACAATGGCAGTTGTATAATGCGTCCGCAACTGACATACAATATTGGTAATATACGAACAAAGAAAAGCCAAACATATGAATGATAATAATATTAAATATCAAAAATTAAGTGTAAAAATGATAAAAACAAAGTTAGTAAAATCATTAAAAGATGAATATTTAAAAGCAGGTTTGTATTATTGCTTAGAGACGTATGAAACAATTGAAGAAGCTGAAAGCTTTTTTCTGACTCCACTTAGCCCAAAAGAAACGGGGTTGCCAATGTGTATAAATTTGAGATGTATAGAAAACAAAGATGAACAACCTTTTTTGAGATTTCAAAATGATAGAAATGAAAGATTTAATTATAACTGGATAAAAATATATCTTGATGGCACATTGGACAATTATGAAAACAAAAATATCGTATTTTCGGATAAAGAAATAAAGTTGCTGAAAGACTGGATTACATTGAATAAAGACGCTATTACAAAACATTATTATCAAGAATATGATTCTTTGGCAGTGTGCCAAAGATTGAAAAAACTATAAGGAGTAAAAATTATGACAAAATCAAAAACTAAAAAAAGAATGTATTTTCATGGCGAGTGCGTAATCGCAGAGCTAAGTGCATTACCCAAGAACTTAAAATCAAGAAATGATAAAGACTCAATAATGATTGCAGAAAGTGAAACTATTGGTAACGAACACAGAATCAAAGTTAAAGAAGGCGTTGAGTTCTTTGAAGACAATAATGGCGTTTTGTATATGAAAAATACCGTGCCTACAGAAGTTTATTGCCTGCACACAGAACGACACGATACAATTACCCTTCCTGAGGGTTTCTGGCAAATAGACAAAGCTGTTGAGTACGATTATTTGTCTGCCAAAGTTGTTAATGTAGCGGACTAAAAGGAGTTACTATGACAGATAATGATTCTAGGGAAATTAAAATAGCTATTTGCAAAAAGCTAATGGAAATATACTCTTGTGATTTTCATTACATATATGAAGAAGTTTTCGAACATTTATGCTCTGAAATTGTAGATGCACTGCAAAATACAGATCCGGAAGCTAAACTTAAAGAATTTGAGCAACTTGCAATTGAACAAAAGCAATTTGAACAAATTGAAGAAGATTTGTTAGAGCAGAATATTATAGAATATCGTAAATTTATTGACAATATAACACTTGAACCGAATAAATTATCTGATGATGCTATAATAGCTCTTTGTCATGAATTTTATAATGATTTTGTGAAACATCATGAAGATAAAGAGAAATTTCCGAACATGCCGGCTGTAGAAATTATTAAACTTGGTGATTATATAAATGTTCCATCTCGACACGATCAAACTATTGGATATCAAGGCGTTAGTTATTGGCTTCATGAGCAAATCCCCGATCCGCAGATAAGACTTATTCGGAGTCGTCTCCCGCTACAATCAGGTTCTTTTATTGACTATATAGGGAAAATTATAAATATAAATCTAAATACTTTCGGAGGAATTATACAACATTGCCACGATGCGTATAAGAATCTATGTTATGATAAATGCAAAATCTTAAAAATTGAAAATCCCTATCTTCAAAAGTTTTGGGATTGGTACACTAAAAGTTTAGATGTACTTGCGATGTATTATCTCAAAAAAGACAACACCTGTTATGTCATTAAAAAGCCTGATGAATTAAAAATTGATGCAGACAAAAAAGAAATATATTTCAGATACGGGCAAGAAGAATTTTATTATAAAAATAAAGTTAAACTTCCAGTCTGGCTTTATAAAACTAAAGCAGATGACTTAAAAACAGAAGATTTTTTGTTGCTTCAAAATGCTGATGCAAAGGCTGTATTTATTGAAAAATTCGGAATTGATCGTTTAGCAAAACTTGGAACGGTTATAGATTCTTATGAAAATTATCCGGATAATGAAATGTGGGCTAAATCAGAATATAAGATTATAGATATGCATAAAATTATTCCTGCAAGAGAAAGAATTGACCGTTGGAAAAATTCCAGAGGCAGAGCAAAACCATTTACTTATGCACCATTTTTATATATGAAAAACCAAACAACCGGTGTTTATCATTTAGAAGGAATCCACCCCCGCTGTAAAACCTTATACGATGCAATCAAAATGCGCTATAAAGGTTTGAAGATAAAAGATTTTGAGATTAAGGATATAAAATAAAAAACAAATTGCAATAACCTGCACCTCGAAATTTTAAAAAGAGACTTTTATACATAAAAGCCTCTTTTTTAGTCTTAAAGGTCTCTAAATTTGGTCTCTAAAACGAATCAAATAACCGCAAATGCCAAAACTATAGGGATAATTTTACATTAAAAAGTCCACCTCTCTTGTGAGGGTGGACTTAAA
>CALUQL010000078.1 GCA_944322895.1 Candidatus Gastranaerophilales bacterium | reverse complement strand
ACATGATTTTCTCCTGATTTAAATTTATTATATACCAATATGACCATTTTTGTCGCAATGTAAAATTAAAATATAATCGAGGTGATAATATGACAAAAATTATAGATATGAAAAAATATCAAAAACGTGGAAAAATTGATAGAATTTTATTATATTGTGTTGATAACAAAATGGAAACTCGCTATATTACTGCGGAATTTTGTGAGAAAAATGAGCTGTTAATTAAGCTGGTTCACTATAACAATATTGATTCTTACGACAGATTAGATTACCTTTATATCTTTTCAAAAAAAGAAAGTAATAAATTAGTAAAATTTTTTGCCGAAAATAAATCAGATTTTTTATATGAACTTAAAGCCAAATTCAATACAGCGAGTGCTTGTAGTGATTTAATACACTTTGCTGATATTCACAACATAAAATATAAATTTGATGACCTCTCTGACAATATATATTCATCCTTTTTGGAATTAGATGACATTTTTTTACCCGATAATAAACTTTATTATAGTAAAGATAACTTATTTATTCCAAATTTGTACATACCGCCAAGAAACGGTGTCACAAAAATTTATACACCCGAAGGCTATTTGTATTTAGAAATATCTTACAAGAATGGTTTAAAGGATGGTATGACAAAATGTTACTTTGAAAATACTAAAATAGTTGATTGGAAACAAAATTATACAAAAAATAAACTAAACGGAATTTCTAGAAGTTATTTCAAAAATGGAAACTTAAGAGTAACAGAAACATTTGTTAATGGCGTAAAAGAAGGCATAGAAGAAACATATAATCAAGAAGGGTTTTTAGAATATTCCGAGATGTTTAAAAATAATGCAAAAAACGGGAAATCCATTAAATTTTACACTAATGGACAAATTGAAAAGGAAGCATATTTTAAAAACGGGAAACAAGATGGAGAAACCAAATGGTATTATGATACCGGAGAATTAAAACTTGTTGCATATTGGAAAAATGATAAGTGTAATGGAGAAAGAGTTACCTATCATAAAAACGGACAAATTAAAGCCGTTTCTACATATAAAAATGGTTCATGCATATCTGATGAATACCAATATTATGAAGATGGTACATTAGAAGCCATAATTCCTGCAAGAGATACCGGCATTGAATTAGTGTATTATCCAAACGGAAAACTAAAAAGTGAAAGAAAATACAATAAAGGTAAAAAATGTGGCAATGGCAAATATTACTACGATAATGGGAAAATAGAAGCGGATTACAATTATAAAAATGACAAGAGACATGGAATATGTAAAGAATATCACTATAATGGAAAAATTCGTTCTGAATGTGAATATAAAAATGGGAAAAAACATGGAATAGAAAAACGATATTATAATAACGGTCAATTAAGTTATGAACGACATTACAAAAACGGTTTGCGCGACAGCTGGTCTATAAGTTATGAAGAAAAAAATGGTGAAATACAATATAAAATATTTTTCCGTAAAGGAAAAGTTGTAGATTTTTATGGTATTGATGGTATTACCGGAGTAAAAGGTCTGAAAATTGAGTAAAGAAAGGATAAAAATTATGGATAAAGATATGCCAATAAACGCAATTAATATAAGGAAAATTTCCCGTGGAGAAAGCTATTTTGACGGAGAACACTTTGAAGGACACGGTGATAAATGGGTGGCACTTTTTGGCAATACCGAAAAATTTGCAGTAAAAAACATGAAGAAATGCGTTACCTCCGGCGATATTATTTTTAAACAAGAAAAAATATTAAATAAAAAATTTGCAGGAATAGTCTATCCAAAAAATGAATTATTATCTGTGTTAAGTTTGATAGAATTAAAAGAAACTTGCAATGAATATACTTCCGCATATCCTTTATTAATAGGAATTAATAACGAGATAAAACTTAAGGAAGACTATTGCTGGCAAAATGGAGGAGAAGGTGAATTCGCAGTCGAAGCAGGAGATGATAGAGTTATAAATTTCTTTGATCCGTTTTATGCGATCGATAAAGCCAATTTTAAAACAGATAAGACCCAAACAATATCACTTGCCGGACTTGCATATAGTTTAGATAAACTGAAAGAGCAAGAATTTGTTATTGATAAAGGCGAGTTCTATAATGTTTCCAGAGATGAGTTCTTAAAAGAGAATCCGGATAAAACTGAGCAAGATTTTGAACCGCCGGTTGTAAAACTCGAGGCAGATCATTTCAGGATGCTTATACCTAAACAATATGCCTGTGAATATGAAATAGCAACTCAAATTGAAAATATAAAATATTTTAAAATACTTGGTGAAGAAATTGCCCAATTAAAAGTAAATCTTGAACATTCTGATAATGAAAAATCTTTATATTGCTATATATATGCATCAAAACATGTTCTAGGCAAATACAAACCTCAAGTAGGAGATGGGATAAATGCCATTGTTTGGTTGAGTGGATTTTTTAACTAAGGAGTTGGTTATGACGAGATTGACACAATTGTATATTGATAAAATACAAAATTTATTACAACAAATAGAGAAAGACAAAGATATAAAAATTATCTTTGCAATTGAAAACGGAAGCCGTTCCTGGTGTATGGCAAGCAAAGACAGTGATTATGATGTCCGTTTTGTATTTTATCGTTCGGTAAAAAATTATATTTCACTAAGTCAGGAAAAAGATGTTATAACTGCTGCTTACGATAAAGATTTGCAGCCTTGTAATGTTCAAGGTTCTTTAATTGATATTAGTGGATTTGATATATTTAAATATTTGAAACTATTATTAACCTCAAATCCGACAACTATTGAATGGCTTTGTTCTCCGATAGTTTATTATGGTAATAACAACTTGCCGCTTCGAGAGTATATGAGAAATAACTTTAATCAGGAAAGATTATTTAAACATTACTTCTCTTTATTCAGAAACAACTATCGGGAATTTATTCAACAGGCTAAGGCAATAACATATAAAAAATATCTTTATTCTATGCGTGGACTTTTGAATGCAAAGTATGTATATGAGTTTGATAGAATTCCACCTCTTGATTTAAGACAGACAGTAAAGGAACTTGAAAATATTGTTCCGGTAGAAGTTTATAAAAGAATTCAAGAAGTAATAGAAATAAAATCACAGGGGTTAGAACGTGATGTAATTTTGCGAATACCTGAATTTGATGAGTTTTTTAACGTTGAGCTGCAAAATGAATACAGTAATTTCAACTCAAGAAAGCCAGATGTAGAAGTTTTTAATAACTTTTTACGAAAGCAAATCATACATCCATATTTGACATAGTACTTTGATAATATATTAATATCTGATACGGTAATCTCCCTACCAAGCCAACTGGCGACAGAGGGGTGATGGAGCCCTCATAATCAGGCAAGCCGGTTGTTGTAGCCCGTAGATGCCAGACGGGCGGTGGGCAATGCATTATGTATCCCTCAAGAGCAGGGTGGCGTCTGTTCCTCAACCGGTTTATATAGTACTTGACTAACAGGCAAGTCAACATGATGCGCATGGCAAAATCACCAAGAACCCTTTCGGACGTAAGCTTAAGGGGGCTTGCCGCTGGCAGATGCAGGAAACAAAAGAAAGCAGTTTGATTTATCATCTGCGGATCTCTTTCCTGTATTGCGATAGCAGTAAGTAAAAATTCTTAGGCAACAGTATAATTTAAGTTTACAATAATAATTTTTTATAACATATTAATTTTTGCAGATTCAATAATTAGTTGTTTACCAATTTCCCAAGCATTTTTGATTGCAAAATTTTTAACTTTATTTAAAATGGTATCATTTTTCAGTATATCTAAAAATTCATAACCGTTCGCAGTAATTCTATATAATGGATTTGACATAGCATAACCGTTATTCATATTTCCAAATCCATAATTGCCTTGTTTGTCACTGCTTTCAATAAAATAGTTATCACCTAAAATCTTTATATGTCCGACAAATTTTTCTGTTAATTCTTCATTTAAAACATGTCTTTCATCCATAACACCTATTTTTTGCATAAGATCATAGCACCTTATTTGATGAAGTTTATATTCTTCCATTGCAATCAATATGGATTTTAAAAATTTGTAATCAATTTTCATTTGTATTCCTTTATTTTGTTAATTCCTGATACATATGCATCAAGCGGGCGACGGTTTCGGATTCGGTCAGCCAACGAAATTTGCCGGTTTGTTCATCTTTTATGCGGAATCCGTAAGCTTCCATAACAGCTTTGTCATTTTCCTGATGTGCTTTTCTGAGTTCAGGCGGCATTGTAAGTTCATCATACAAATCAGCAAGCGAGCAATCAGGGTATAAGGCTCTGGCGTCCAAAATCCCCTGCGCTGTTTTTTCGATTTTTGCTTTTTGCTCATCAGTCGGGCTGCACCACGGGAAGTTGTTGTAGACAATTGTGTTTGAGTATCGGTAATCACTTTTTAATCTTCCGCAAACAGCTCTCATCCATGCCATGTGAACGTTGGAAGTTAATACCCCAAAATGATACAGAGTTGCATTTGGCAATATCATATTGGCATCAGTACTAATTACATCTTTTGATATATAACCAATCGGTATATATTTTCTATTTTCTGACGAAACTCGTGGTATTAATAAATAATCTGTTTCAGGTTGACGAATTTCCATAAACCTCATCGGATAATCAGCAAATTTTCTTGTAGCCTCTTTTGAACTTGCTAAACGCATTTCCCTAACTTTACTTATTCTTTCTAAGATTAATGGACAATGTCTTATTTCAGCAGGTTTAATTTTATCAAGCCACAAACAATATCTGTCTTTATTATTTATAAATTCTTCCGACCCAACGAGATTTTTTATAAAAGGTTTTGCATTTGGTTCTTTTTTTATAAATTATGCATAATCTTCAGCTTCAATTATAAGATTTCCCCCATCAACAGGAATGCTGCCCTTTACCATTTCGGGTACATTACACAAAGGTTTTTTGATATTTTCTATAAAAATATTATCTGATACTAATAAATATGCATTAATATTATCAACAAGCTGCATTCGCTCATTTGTGTACAATTTTCTTTTGTTATTATTTGGTGTACAGCTAAAACCTACAATCACGCAATGAACATGAGCCTTGGAATTTGATTCACTATCCCATCTAAAGGTTCTGTGTGCAAAATCAATATGAATATTAAATCTGTCAAACAATGGTTTCCAAACCCCTGCAACCTGCTCGCCCTGAGTAATTGAATTTGTTGAAACAAGAGCTATTTTTATATTTGTATTTTGCATTAACTCCGCAGATTTAAAATACCAGCCTGCGACATAGTCTATTTTACCTGAACTTTTATAAGGTTTGCCATTTTCATCAACATAAATAGATAAAATATCATCCTTTTGTTCTTTTGTTTGCAAAGAATACCCTACAAATGGAGGGTTTCCCATTATATAATTGAGTTTGTCCTTTGATATTACATCTTCCCAATCTATCCGTAAGGCATTTCCTTCGATTATATTTGCGTATGTTTTTAAAGGCAAGAAATCCAAATCCATATGAACAATATCTTCGGTTTTCTTCAGCATTTGTGATTCTGCAATCCACAATGCCGTTTTTGCTACTGTTACGGCAAAATCATTTATTTCAATTCCGTAAAACTGCTTTATCGAAACTTTTATCGGATTTGTAACCGCTCCTAGCGTAACTTGCCCTTTTTGAAGTTCATACAGAATTTCATTTTCGAGTTTACGAAGCGAGATATAAGTTTCTGTTAAGAAGTTTCCGCTGCCGCAGGCAGGATCTAAAAAGTTTAGATTTGCGATTTTATTCTGAAATTCTGCAAATTTTTTATCTCTGTTTTTATTTTGCGGTAATGCTTTGATTTCGGCAAATTCTTCATTTAGTTCATCCATAAACAGAGGATTTATGACTTTATGAATGTTTTCAATTGAGGTGTAATGCATTCCGCCTTTTCTACGAGTTTCAGGATTTAGTGTGCTTTCAAAAACTGCACCGAAAATTGTAGGGCTGATTTCTGACCAGTCAAAGTTTGCACTTGCCTTTTCTAACAACAAAGTCCTTGTTTCCTCTGTAAATTGCGGGATTTCAATATGTTCCTGAGCAAAAAGCCCACCATTTACATAAGGAAAAGCTTTTAAATCGTCTTCCAAATAAGGATCTCTGTCTTCAGGTTTTGTGTTCAATACTGTAAAAAGTTCAATAAGTGCTTTTCGCATTTTTGAAACATCGTACTGCCGCAAGTAATCTAAGAAAATATCGTGCTTGCCAAATATTCCCGCATCTTCTGCATACAAACAAAATACCAGTCTTACACATAAAATATTTAGACTTTTCAATGATTCTTCATTTGTACAGTCCTTATATTGTTTTAAAAGTGCATCATATAATAAACCAACAATCTCTCCGGCCTTTATAGAAACTTCCATTTCTTTTTTGATATGTTCGCTGCCTGTATCAACCAAAAATGAAAGTCTGTAATATTCCTTTTCTAAATCTTTAAGTAAAATTTCCTGTGGTTCGCCGTTCGGACGTTCCATATCATAAACGCAGAATTTTTGGAAGTTACAAGTAACAACCCAGCGGGGATGTTGGGACAGTGGCAATTCTGTTATGTATCTTTTTGCCTGTTGAAAAGGATTTAGCAAACTGCCGTCAGATTGTTTAATTGCTTTATATAAATCTTTATCAGAACTTTTTTGTTCAATCAAAACCTTTGTTGCAGGAATTCTTGCATCAATAAAACTCGTATGGTCAAGGTGAACTTGATCTTCGAAAGAAATGAATTGTTCCGGTGTTTCCACACCCAAAACTTCCCTTAAAAGTTGAATCCAAAACTTTTGGCTTTCACCTTTTTCATAGCCTTTTCCTGTCCAATCTTCAACAAACTTTTTTGCTGCTGTACGTTGCTTTACTTCCGCCATATTACTCCTTACAAGTTTAATAATAGCATGAAAATACAAATCTTAAATGTTTTAGAAAGCTTTTATTCAACAATATAAAGACAGTTTGTAAATTTTAAAAGTAATTATTGTAGAAAATAAATATAGATAATGTAAAAATAATCCTTTTGGGTCATTGAAATTCATTCATTTTTATATTAAAAGTATCTTACAAGATACTTTTAATTCAGAAATAAATCATTGAAAATAATTCTTAAGAGGGGGTTGAATTTTAATAAAAAATATGTTATAATCGGTATTATACATAATACCGATTAATCAGAATGAATAAGAATAAATCGACAACTCAATTAAAAATGGAAAAGAATAAAGAAAATATTCTTTCATTTTTTAATGAAAAAGTTGAATTTTATAAGATCCGCGAGCTTAGAAAGATTTATAATGAATGCATCGATAAAAAGTATATTTATTCTGTAACAACTTTTACTGCTTTTCAAAAATTTTTAATTCAAAACAATGTTTATAAAGAAAAATTTATATTAAAATTTCCGTCAAAAACATATACAAGATATTTTGTAGAAAAACCGAGTTTATATAGAGCAATACAAAGTATTAGCCCAAATGCATATTTTAGCCATTATTCAGCAGTGGAATACCATAATTTGACAAATAACATTCCCAAAACAATATTTATATCATTAGAAAAATCAAAACCATTAAAAGAACTACCTAAAAAACAACTTATTCAAGAAGAAATCAATAGAGCTTTTTATATGCCGCCTAGAATTAGTAAAAACCTTACAATTAAAGATATCTATTCAATAAATCTATTACAAAGCAAATACAGCAATAAATTAGGTATAATAGAAACAAATTATAATAATGCAAAAATTAATATAACTAATATAGAACGTACACTAATTGATATTACAGTAAGTCCGTATTATTGCGGTGGCTGTTTTGAGGTTTTGAATGTTTATAAAAAAGCAAGGGGAAGAGTAAATATTCAAAAACTGTATGATATGTTGATAAAGTTGGATTATATTTACCCGCATCATCAAGTTATTGGGTTTTATTTAGAAAAAGCTGGGTTCAAAGAAGCTGATTTACAACTATTTGACCACAATAAAGAACTGCGTTTTTTTGTCCAGCGAGAACTTAAAGAAAAAGAACGAAAATATAGTGAAAGATGGAATTTATACTACCCAGAATTTCTCTAAATCATTGATTAAGCCCAACACATACTCAAAATAAAAATCAAAATGAGTTGGATATTTTTTGTTAGCAGCATCTGTTAATTGAACATTTCTAAAGTCATTTTCGTGAATATGGCGTTTTTCTTCAAGTTTTAATAGTAAGTTCATATCTACATCTTTTGCATCAAAAACATGTTTTAAAATTTCTCTATTTTCTTGAAGTTTAAAATCCGCCTTTTGCAAATTTTCCTGAACCAAATAAATATCCCAAAAATCTCTAGCTCTGGGTAAATCTATATCTTCCGGATTATTTCGGTATTCTTTCATTTTTTGACAAATTGCTCTTAATTTCTCGCAAATTATCATTATCGGCGGATAAACATATATTTTATGTCCGTCAATTTCTTTTTCTTCTTTGTTTTGTGTATATTCAAATTTGCTTATATCAATAATAAAATCTTTTTTATCCGACTGTCCAAGGGATAATGCACGATTTCTTAATTTATCAATATTATTATTGAACTGTTTATAAATATCAATTGAAACCAATTTGAATGACAAATTGTAACCCGTCATTTTTATATCAAGTGGCATATGGAC
>CALUQL010000077.1 GCA_944322895.1 Candidatus Gastranaerophilales bacterium | reverse complement strand
TCCTCTTTTGTTTCAATCTGCGAGGATGGTTTTTTATCGAGTTTATATTTTAATACAGTTTTCTTTTCCGTAATATCAACAGGTTTATTAAATTTTATTTTAATTAAATCCAAAGCTTTCTGTGTATTAACATCTCCAATTACAACCGTTGTCATATTTTGCGGTGTATACCAAGTATTATAAAAATCTAAAATTTGTTCTCGGCTTATAGTTTCAATTACTTCTTTTGTACCTATAACCTCTCTTTTATATGGGTGCACCTTATAAAAACCTTTAACCATGTTTCGATATAATACAGTTGTTGGTCTATCGTTATTCTTTGAAATTTCTTCTATTACAACTTTTCTTTCTTTTTCAAGCTCTCTTCGTGGAATTAAAGGATTTAAAAGCATATCTGAATGCAAATCTAAAGCAAGTTCAAAATATTGTGAAGGTATGAGAATATAATAGTGCGTAAAATCTTTACTAGTCGCAGCATTTGTAATAGCACCTTTTGATTCTAAAATCTGATCAAATTCTTTCGCAGGATGTTTAGATGTTCCTTTAAAGAAAAGATGTTCTAAGAAATGTGCTACTCCGTTATTTTCATCTGTTTCATTAATAGAACCCGTCTTAATCCAAGTGTCAATTATTACAATTGGATTATCATGCACTTCTTGTATAACAACATTGTGCCCGTTATCAAGCTTAAAACTTGAATAATCAGAAGCATTACCAACCAAACCGATAAAAACAAAAACGATAACAAGTATAAATCTTTTCATTATTTATCCTCTAATTTAAATCCCCAATATTGATATTATACACTAAATCGAAACCTGTCTTACAACAATTAAACTAACCTTTAAGAATAGTTCTTTACAAATAACCGAAAAAAGTAAATTCTTCAAATTATATATACTTTATATATTTATAGAGAAAGATTATACTTAACATGTCTGAGATAAGAATAAACCCAAATCCATATATTTACACCACAAAGATTTCCGAAATAAAGAACAACAAAAATAAGAATTTTCAAGCAACTATTACGGAACAAATTTCTTTCGATAAATTTACTTATAATGATAAATCCGAATTAAGAAAAGAATTTGAAGAAATTAAAGAACAACAAGGAATAATCGGAAAAGCTTGGGATGGAATAAAAAATATATTCGGTGCAAAATCCGGTTCTAAACATATTGATACAATTATAAAACAAGCTGAACTTGGAAAAATTTCAAAAGAAGAAGCACAAGAAGCATTGAATAAATATAAAGAAGGACAAAAAACTTGTGTTGATGTTGTGGCTGACTTAGCATCCGGCATATTAGCTGTCGGAGCCTTTGCTTTAGCTGTGCCAACAGGTGGTGCTTCTTTAGCTGTTGGTTTAGGCTTAGCAACAGCAGTTGGAGCAGGGGTCAAAGTAGGAATCAAAGCAGGTGATGCAATAGCTACCGGCAAAGAATATGCTGGAAAAGATTTACTTTATGATACATTAACAGGTGGAATTAATGGAGTATTGGCTCCAATTACAAATGGTCTTGGAAATACAGTAACAAAAACTATCGGCAAAAAACTCGGATTAAAAATAATACAGGAAGGTGCTGAAGAAGTCGCAGAACAAGGAATTAAACTTGGTATTAAACAAACTGCAAAAAATATTGTTCTAAACCAAACTATAGATGTTGCAGAAGGAACAATAGGTAAAAGAGCATTAGCACTTGGTGCAGGTATGGCAATTGACGGTGCATTAGGTGGAGCATCTGACAATATGCTAAGAGCTGGATTAAATGGTGAAAATGTTATTAAAGCAGGTATTCAAGGAGCTATAGGTGGAGCAATCATGGCGCCTGTAATTGGCGGTGGTTTTAGAGTTGCAGGCCAAGCAGGCAAAGCCTTAAACAATAAAATAACTACAAAAATCGTTCTTCCTGATGGAATAAATACAAAATTCAAACAAGGACAAACAGGTGACTGCGCACTTCTATCTACTATTGATGGAATTATGAATAACCCCAATACCGCCAAAACATTTAAAAAATCTATAACAAAAACCATAAGTGGAGACTACAATGTAAAAATTGGAGATAATATTGTAAAAGTAGCAAAATCTTCACTCTCTGATGAAATGTTATCAGATAAAACAGGAATAAGAATTTTTGAACAAGCATACAAACAATTAACAGGTGATATTGATGGCGGTTTTGCTGAAGTTGTTGCGAAACAATTCGGACTAAACCCTGTACATATAGCCAATGAATCAATTACTGATGAACTTCTTGATACTTTAGCATCAAACAAAAGTAATACTGTCCTTTCTTTAGGAACATTAATTGATACTGATGGCGCGATTAGTCCAACTGGTACACAAAGGCACTATTTTACAATAAAAGATATTGATTCAACTAAAAAAACAGTTAAATTAACCAGTCCTATTGATACATCTAAAACAATAGAATTATCTTATGATGATATCAAAGCACTCGGAATCTCTATAGATGGTGGTAGTTTAGAAAATATTAACTTACCAAATTCAATAAGGGACTCTAATGATGTATTTTTTAGAGGAATTGACACTGCTACCATTAAAGATGAAATAATAACAAAAACAAATCTAAGCGAAACAGATATTTCAAATATTTTAAATAAACTTAAAAAAGATATATCATTAGATAATATTTCTGCGACATTGGAATTTTATGGTATTTCGGCTGATGAATTTGCTTCTGTTTTCAAATCTAAATTAAAAGAATCCGGCAATAACGAGGAAGCATTCATAGCTGTTTTAAACACTTTACAGAATATATCTAAAATAAGAAATAATCCAACCTTTGAACCATTTAATTTATCCTTCAGAGAAACACAAGAATTGCATGATGCTATCAACGCTTTTGACTTGGATACAATTCAAACAATACTATACTTAAATAATGAGTCCGTTTTCGAACAAATACAAGATAATATTGATTCCAGAATATATGAAAGTAATTTATTAAACACAATTAGAACAATCCAACAAGACATTGTCGGATTTCAGTATTACAATCCCAGCGATATTGCAGAAATTACCATCAACGGTAAAACAAAGAAAATATTCTTCCCTAACGCAGATCAAATAACACCAATCCAACTACCTGATAATATTGCTGATGATTTAATAAAAAGTAATCTATTAACTATGGATATAATTAATAAACTTGAACAATTCAATATTGAATTACCGTCAACAGGACATTCTAATTTAGCTATATCTAGTGGTAAAAATAAATCTGTACTTAAAATAAAATACTCTATTCAAGATTTGATTGCTAAAGCAAAAAGTCAGGGGATTGACTCTCTCTCAAGTCACGAAATTCATGTTCTAACAGATTGCTTTGATACATTATACAGATCAACAAAAGATCCTCAATTCATTAAATTAGTAAATAGCATAATAAATGATAAGAATAATAATCAACACTTAAGATTAATATATGCCTATATAAAGAAAATGAAAGAACTAGCACAGCCAATTCTAAAGAGAAATAAAGTTCAAATAGAAGACCACGCTTATATGAGAATGTTAGACAGAAATCTAATTTCAGTTGCAGATCATAATAATAACAGAATGTTATCTTTTGAAGAATTCATCAAACTTTTATCTTCTAAAGTTAAAGATACAAAAGAAAAAGAACTATATATACAAGGATTTCACAACGGTAATATAATTAAACTTCTATTAAAATCCGGAGATAACGGAACTACAATAATTGATAGCATAATGCTTCAATAAAAAGGATGTTATTCTAAATAATAAGTATTCTTTGGCTGTGAAGTTTTAATATATTTAATTATACTTTTTTCTATAATTGAATCCAAAGTTCTACCTTCAATATTTCCATTTCTATATTTCTCACAAGCAGTATCAAGGTTTTTTATCAAAGATATTTCTTGCTCAAAATCTTTTGCGAAAGCAGCCTTATCCTTACCATTTTCCAGACGTGAATATAATAAAGAAGCTCTTTCTTGATATACATCAACAAACATATTAGTTGTAAGTTTGCCTTTCATATATGTAGGTATTACAGAAATAAGCCCCTTAACAACATCAGGAAAGGCCATAGTATTATTCTTTAAATTATTTGCTATATCATCAATATCTATACTTCTATCTATCTGTGAATATCTATTTTCTTCCATTTTTGAATTTCTCACACTATCACTTTTCTGAAATACATCAATACCTTGAGCACATTTAAAAGAAGGTGATAACTTGCAATTAGCTATTGGTCTATTAAAATATATACTATTAAAAATATTACTAATCATTCTAATTATACCTATTTACAGCGAAAAAACAATCAATATCAACAATAATAAAAAACAAAAAAAATACTTTTTGCTAATCTTTATAGTTAAATACAGGAGAAATAACATCTTTTACATCAACTGTATCAGATACATTTTCTATTATTTCACAAGAATCTTTATATGCTTGAGGCGATTCATCTATATGGCTTTCATTAATTCCGCTGGAGTATATTCCTTCCATTGATTTTCTATATTCTTCAAAAGAAATAAATTGGGAAGCTTCACTTCTTTTATACTGACGACCAGCACCATGAGGCGCAGTATTATTCCAATCAGGATTTCCTTTTCCTATGCCAAGAATACTTCCATCTCGCATATTCAATGGAATAATAACCTGTTCACCTAAATTAGCAGATATTGCACCTTTTCTAATCATGCCATCATTAGAAATATAATTATGAATGCTTTCGAATGATTCTCGTTCCTTCCATCCCATTTTTTTCATAATTTCATCAGCAATAACCCTTCTATTATACTTTGAATACTCTGCAGCTAGTCTCATGTCTTCAAGATAATCCTTTGCTTCTGAGCCACTAAGATAAGACAAATCTCTTATCTTATATGGGTTTTGTTCTCCTGCTATTGCTTGATGATAATTTGCAACTTCTTTACCAAAATGTCTTGAACCGGTATGAATAACCAGAAAATATTCACCTTCTGCATTTTTATCAATCTCTATAAAATGATTTCCGCCACCCAAAGTACCTAATGAATTTAGAACTTTTTCAATAGGTTTCTTATATTTATATTTACATAAGGCTGCAACTTTATTATAAAATTCTGAAGGAACCCTTTTAATACTTGATGGATCTTTTGAATGTGAAGCAGATACATATGTTTTGATAACATCATCTAACTTTTCAAAATCTATCTGCTCACATTGAGGATCAAACTTTACACAAAGCATACCGCAACCGATATCGCCACCTATAATATTAGGAATTACTTTTCCATTAATTATTGGGGCACTAAATCCAACAACTGAATTTTTCCCGGCATGCGTATCAGGCATTATCCTTATTGGTGTATCTTTAAACACAGGATGATTACAAAATTCTTTTATTTGACCTAAAGTTTGATAATCAACATTTTTAGTATATATCTTCGCTTGAGTCTCTGAGCCTTTTATTTTAATAGACTTTTCAACGGTATCATTTTTTTGTTTAAAAGAGGGATTTTGAGAACATTTTTGTTTATTAGTAATTATATTACAAAATGTTCCAGAGATATTAACATTCATAGCATTTTCCTTTTTTTCACAATCATTTAAATTCTCGTAAAAAAAGGAAAATGCTATTTATATATGATATATTAATTTTTATTAACTAAGCTGAAATATTTCTCATAGCTTCTACGATTTGAACCGATAAATCTACTTGTTTGATTTTATCAATAGAATCAGGCTTTTTAGGTACACTATTTGTTACTATAACTTCTTTAACGGGAGCATCATTTAATCTTTTCATTGCCTCACCATTAAATAAGCCATGAGCAGCACATACATAGATATCTTTAGCTCCTTTTTTCTTTAACAGTTTTGATGCTTCAGCTATCGTTCCTGCCGTATCTATAATATCGTCAAATATTATACAATTTTTGCCGTTAACATCACCTATTAATTCTTCTGCTGTGGCTTCATTATGTGCTTGACGATGTTTATATACTATTGCCTTATCGCAACCAAGTAATTTTGCTAATTTATCAGCTCTTTTTGTTCCGCCCAAATCAGGACTTACAACAACCAAATCCCTAATCCCTCTAGATTTTATATAATTTCCCATCAATTGCATTGATTCTATATGTGTTACTTTCATAGAATTTGGAGCAAATCCTTCAATTGCAGGTGTGTGTAAATCTGTTGTGATTATTTCATCCACACCTGATGTCTTTAACAAATCCATATTTAAACGAGCTGCAATAGGTTCGCCTTTTTCTGTCCTTTTTTCTTGACGAGCATAATCAAAACTAGGAAGAACCGCAATTACTTTATCGGCACCTGCTCTTTTTGCCGCATCTGCTTTTAAATATGTTTCCATTAGGTTATCATTCACATTATTTCCGCTTGCAGGCATAATATAAACATCTTTTCCCCTTATATTGCCAGCTATATTAACGTATGTTTCTCCATTTTTGAACTTTTTTACAACAGTATCTACAGGCACAATTCCTGTATTCTTTTCAACTTGATATTCCAAATCTGTTGGATTTGATGATGGAATAATACTTGCCTTATCAGAAAGAGTTGATGCACCTTTAAAGCAAAAAATATCCGCACCTTGAGATTTTGGTGCGGACATTGAAACTTTGCTTATGAATGCATTACTCTTCGGATAATGGTAAAATGGTCGTCCCAAAGCCGTAATCTTCATAAAACACCCTTTTCTTTTGTTATTAATACATGCCAGTGAATAAATATAGTATTATTTTATAATATATTAATCTTTTACACAATATATCAATAAGATATCAGGTATTTAAAACCTAATAAATAAAAGAATTTAAGAGTAATAAGTATATAAATGGCAAAACATTTTATGTTTACATTTTGAATAAATATTATGAATAATATCTCTTTCAAAGCAAATCTGATTGTAAATAAAAATTTATATACAAAAATGCCTGAAGGTACTCCAACTAACTATACTGATAATTTAGTAAACGAGTACAAAAAATTTCTTGACCACAGAGTTATAAAAGAAGTTACGGAAGGGGATACAATCGAAATATATAAAGCCCCCTATAACAAAGGCTTTGCCCTTGGAATGAGATATACAAGTGATAAACTTAAAGAACCGATTGAAAGCGGTATTTATACTAATAAAAAAATTCCGGAAGTAAAAGCCGGTAGTCTAATATTTCAGACAATGCAATTTTTAATTGCGAAATCAGATATAGAATTAAAATTCTTTGAACCACACTTTAAAACCTTTGAAAGAGCTTTAAGAAAACTATATAACAAAGATTCAGAATAAAATTAAATTATAATAAAGAAGAAAAATCATATAAAAACCTTATCAATACCATTGTTAAAAACATCTGATAATAGGGTATTAATAAATTATTAACTATTTTAGGAGTTTTTATATATGTTTTTAAACTATTTTCTAATAATTATAAGTTCAATTCCTGTTTTTCTTATTCTGCCTTTAATTATGGCTAAAATTTTTTTCCCTAAAAAAATTAAAAATATAATATTTTTTCCGATTTTAGCTTTATTAATTCTTTATTATTTAATAATAATCTGTTTTAGAACCTATTTTTACTTTCCTCCGATAACAATTCAAAATATTTTAGAATGCATTGCATCTTCATACTGTAATGAACTTTCTATCATATTAAGTATTGAAATATTAATTTTTGCAATTATTACAATCATAAAAATTATTCTTTCAATTAAATCGCAAGAGAAAAAGGATATTAAAAAATTTTCGGTTATTTTAGTTATTCTTGCAACAATTTTTTATTTAGGATTGCCTTGTGTAATCTTCAATTATATTTTTCACTATCACTACAAAATGGAAGATATAGGTTTTTTAAAAAAATTACACAAAATATCATATAAAATAGCAGTTATACCTTATGTAAAAGGAGTTAGTGCAGATGCAATAGCCTTAGACAGCGAAGGGGAATTATATGATAAATATAAAAACAATAAAAAAATTCCTGATTATAGCAGTCCTGAGGCAAAAAAACTCATAGATGATTATCTTAAATACACATTAATTTCTGCAAAAATATCTAAAAAAAACAATTATTTAAGAATTGCCCTTTTCTATTATGAAATCGCTGAATATGATAAAGCAATTGAATACATAAATAAAATCGACTCTCCACATAAAATCCGACTTTTGACAGCTGTATATACGGCAAAAGGTGATTATGATAAAGCACTTGATTATGCTATGCAAGTAAATAAATCACGTTATAGACTTCTCGTTAAAATATATACAGGTCAAAAACAGTATGACAAAGCACTCAAAGAACTGAAACAGGAAAGAAAAAATTCATATTTTTATAATATAGCAAAGGCCTATATATACTATAATATGGGCGAAAAAGATTTGGCTCTTCAATATAAAGATAAAGAAGAAAAGTATAAAGATTACTCTCTTGAAGAATTTATAACATACATGGAAAAAACCTTTTTCAGAAAACCTGAAAAAGCAAACTAATAAAATAATATTTAATTGTTTTACAAGAGGAATCGTGCACTCAAATGAAAGTTATATAAAGTAATGAATATATCTTTAATAAATTTAATTTACTACTTAACATATAAAGACAATCAATTTTTTTATTTTTGTATAATCTTGAATTAAATATTTATTCATTATGTACTTTTCTCATTACAGAAAAGTACCAAAAGGCTAGCAACTTGATATTCCGTTTC
>CALUQL010000076.1 GCA_944322895.1 Candidatus Gastranaerophilales bacterium | reverse complement strand
ATAGAGATGTGTTTGTTATATATTCCATAATCATCACAATAATAATCTTCATAGCTTATATATTTCTTAAAAGCAGGTTTTAATGTGTTATTATAAGTAATATTTTGTACTTTCATAATTATTTAGACTTCCGTTTTCATCAAGTTTTATGATATTAAGGGAAGTAAACAAATTTATGAATTAGACAATAATATATTCTTTGTTCCAAATATTTTAAGATATAAAATGACAAGAAAAATAAAAAAGAGGTCTTCTAAATGAATTTAATAGATAAACTTAATAGATTTATTACCAAAAGAGCAATTATACTTTTTTCTATATTCATAATTATAAATATCTTGGCAAATATACCATCTCCAAACCATACAACCGAAATCTTATCTCATTTTAAATTACATTATTTTTATATCGGAATCATTTTTTCTATAATATTTTTATATCTTGCAACTTTTAACAGGAAATTTGTTTTAGGAATTATAGTTTCAATTCTTATAATTTTAATGAATTTTTCGGATTTGAGACCTTATTTTTTCCAAACAAACTATAATATAGCAAATCATAACACTTTGAAATTAGGATTATACAATGTTTTAACCAGTAACAACAAATATAATATATTATTAGAAGAGATAAAAAAAGAAAATCCTGATATTATCCTCTTACAAGAAGTAGACAGATACTGGCTTTTAGGGGTTTCAGAATTAAAAAAACAATATCCGTATTATATTGAAAAAGAAAGAGATGATAATTTTGGAATTGCATTATATTCAAAATACCCTTTTACCAATTCAAAAATTGAAGAATGGACAGAATATGATCTTCCTGTTGCTAATGCAAAAATAGATATAAACGGAAGAGAAATTCAAATATATGGAGTTCACACGCTTCCGCCATTACAAAAAAAATATTTCCTAATAAGAAACGAAATGCTAAAACAAATAAATGAAATAATAAATAATCATAGTAAAAACCTTATAATAGCAGGAGATTTTAATACAACAGCATTTTCACCAGCTTATAAAAGATATATAAAATCAACAAACATAAACGACGCTCAAACAATAAGCGGTAATATCCATGAAGGAAGCTGGAACACATATCATTTACCGATATTAAGAATAACCGTGGAACACATTCTTTCAACAAAAGATATAACACCAATAGAATATAAACAAGGTAAGTTCTTTGGAAGCGACCATTTTCCTGTTTTTGTGGAATTTGCAATTTAATCTAGTATCGCACTTTGTTACCGAGTCAACCCCAATTACAAAGTACTCACCTTTTGAAAACGCCACTGAAAAAAAATCCACTTACACTTTAAGCTTATAGTTAATTTTTTCTCAGAGATTATAAAAGAAAAGAATCCTTTTTATAAAAATAAAAAGGATTCTTTTTTTAATAAATATTCAAACTATCTAACTTTTTGCAAGATTTTTTGAATATCCGAAACTATTAGTTCTTTAGTCAGATGATAACGTTTGTATAGTTCATCAAGACTAACTCTATCCGTAAATTCTTTCATTGCGCCATAGTTTAAGACTTTCATATCTGAATCAGAATAAAATCTCGAAATCTTTTCACCAAAGCCGCCATCTAAAACACCGTCTTCTAAAGTTATAACTAAACTATGATTAGATTTCAAATTTTCAAGCAACTCAGAATCAATGCCTGTAATAAACTTAGGATTAATTAATGTTGCATTTAAACCTAAAACCCTTTTAATTTCAGCCTTAAGATTTTGAGCAAGACCATAGAAACTACCAAGACCAAGTATTGCAATTTCTTCACCTTTTTCTTTTATTTCATATTTATTTAGAATCGAATAATCAGTATTATCCTTAACTCCAGAAGAAATGAGTTCACAAGAAGGAACTCTTATAGCAACTGGATAACGAGTCTGATTAACAGACCAATCAAGCATGCTTATATATTCTTCTTTACAAGTAGGAGCAAGATAAACCATATTTGGTATATTACTGATTAAAGGAATATCAAAAACACAAAGATGAGTCGCATCGGCATTAGATATACCGCCCCAATAAACAAGCATAGTAACAGGAGAACTGTTAAGACATAAATCTTGAGACATTTGATCATATGCTCTTTGTATAAAAGAACTCATAACGGCAAAAATAGGTTTAGCCCCCATTTTAGCAAGTGCCGAAGTATAAGCAACAGCGTGTTCTTCAGCAATACCAACATCGGTATATTGTTTATCCATTTTTGTTCTAAATTCTTTTGAAAAACCAAAAACACCGGGAGTCGCAGCATTAACGACAATAAAAGAAGAATCTTCTTTAGCCTTTTTAAGCATATAATCAGTTGTTAAAGAAGTATAATCTTCAGTAGTTTGAACAACTTTTTCATCTTTTTTATCTAGGGTTCCGGGTAAAATCCAGTGAAAAGCTTCTTTATTATTTTCAGCTACTTCTAATCCTTTACCTTTTAAAGTCTTAATATGAACAATAACAGGATGAGTCGAATCTTTAACAGATTCTAAAGCCTTAATCATTTTTTCAATATTATTACCGTCATCAACATATAAATAGTCAAAACCAATAGATTTAAAGAAATTACAATCGGCATTGCCATTCGTATCACGAAGCAATTTTAAATTTTTATAAATACCGCCATGATTTTCAGCGATAGACATATCATTATCATTAACAATAATTATAATATTAGAACCAAGACAAGCCGCATTATTAAGGCCTTCCATAGCCTCACCACCTGTTAAAGAACCATCGCCGATTAAAGCAATAACATTTTCTTTTCTATTTTGTAAATCTCTTGCTTTTGCAACTCCAACAGCTAAACTGACCGAAGTAGAAGTATGACCGATTTTAAACAGATCATGCAAACTTTCTTCAGGTGCAGTATAACCGGTATATTTTAAATAGTTTTCAGGAACAGTAAATCCATCTTTACGACCTGTAAGAATCTTATGCGGATAACATTGATGTGAAACATCAAATATAAATTTATCAACGGGAGAATTAAATACATAATGCATAGCAATAGTAGTTTCAACAATCCCTAAATTTGGTGCCATATGACCACCTATAGTATTAACTTTTTTGATGATTAATTCACGAATTTCACCAGCCAAAAGATTCATCTCTTCAATTGAAAGACATTTTAAATCACAAGGCAAATTTACTTTATCTAATATCATAAAAATCTCCTTATCTAACCTAATAACATTGTATAAAAAAACTTCCCTAATACAAATTAAGGAAGAAAAATTAGTAAAAGAGACATCAATAACATTGTTACCCATTCTAAAAAACAAATCAAAAAACAAGAATGAATGTTACAGAAAATTAATCAAAATAAAGGTTTTGGGTTGAATTCAAATTTTATGTTAAGTATACTTAATACACTTATTTAACTTTTGTAAAAAATGTTAATAAATAGCATGAAAAAGCGCAAATTAATTATTTTACAATACTTCATGCGAAAGTAAGCAAGGTAAGTATAATAGTTCAGGAATCAAATGCAAGTAAATCAAGTTAACACAGCCGTTCCAAGAAAAATAATAAAGCAAAAATCAGATAGTAACAAAAGAAGTACAAATAATATTATAAATTCAAAAGAAGTACCAGCGTTTAAAGGTGGTCTTGATTCTTTTTGTTTGGGAGTTGCAGATTTAATAGAAAACGGCGGACTTGCAATATCATTCACGCTTCAAGATATGTTAGGAACAAATCTTCCAAGACCAATTATGGGTTTAAGAAGAAATACAAAAGAAAATAAAGGAGAAAAGAATCTTAAATTTGCAGCAAAAGAATTTGTAAGAGAAATGCTTACAGGACCGAGTATGTTCCTGATACCAATGGGAATGCTTGCTGCAGGTAAAAAGCTTATTGGTAAAACAGTAAATGTACCAATGAACTTTATAAAATCTTTTGGAGAAATTCATACAGCTCAAGCTCTAAATGAAGCCGGTAAAGCTATAAGCAAACAAGATTTCTATAAAAATGCATTTACGCAAATTATACAAAATGCAAAATCTGAACCCCAAGCATCAAGAGAAACATTGGAAAAAGCAGCTGATTTTGCAGAAAGACTCGTTAAAACAGCAAAAGATAAAGCGGCTCAAAAAGAAACTATAATAAAATTATCTGATGAATTTATTGATATAGCAAAGAATCATGCAAAAGATGTAGCAAATACAGACTTTACAATAGCAACAATATCAAAAACTACATCAGCACCATTCAAAGAAACAATAACTCATATGATGGCATATGCTGATGATGTAGTAGAAAAAGCAAAAAATTGTGATACAGGTAAAATTAACGAATATATTAAGAAACTGTCAAATAAGAAAGTTATTGAAAGACTAGGCACAAACATAGCAATGTATGCGGCAGTAATGGCGTTTTTGCAAATTATTCCTCGATTATATAACAAAGCAGAAGGAAAAGAGAATGCCGGGCTAAAAGGTTTAATGAAGGAAGAAACCCTAAAAGATAAATCTCTTGATAATGTAAAAATTAATGAAAACGAACAAAAGAAGGATAAATCAAACCCATCATTCGGTTCATCAGCTCAATTGGTAAATAAATTAACAGGAAATGGTCTTATAGGTAAATTAGGTCGAGCAATCGAATTTGAAGGCTGTAATGTTTCATTCCCGTTACTACTTGGAATTATGGGATTTGGTATTCTTATTCCACGTACACTCCAAGCAAAAGATAAATATGACAGAGAAGAAATTTTAAGAAGAGACTTGGTTACTTGTGCAACAATGTGCTTTGCAGAAAAAGAACTGCGTAAAGGATTCTCAAAATTAAATGAAACAAAATCAGGACTTGTTTTAGCAGCAAAAGACAAAGGCTTTAAACAACAAAGTTTTGCGAAGAAGTTATTTGATTATCTACGACCTATAAAAGGTGTTCGAGTTCTATCTACAGATCAAATTATATCGAAATACAGCAGTATTGATAAATACAAAGACGGAATAAAAGGATTCTGTGAATTTATAGAAGGACAAGGCGGTAATCTTGCAAAAGTATTTAGTGTAACAGATGAAGCTAAAAATATAGTACAAAGATTACTTGCAAAAGAAGGTAAAGATATAGCTACAGCAGATAATTCAACAATTAAAGAAGTTTTATCTAAAGCTATAGACTCTGATGACGTAAAACAACTAACAAATTTATTTAAAGATAAAAATAATCCTTGGGTACAAAAAGCGAAAACACTTAATGCAAGATTCACAGCACTTTCAGTTCTTGTATTAGTACCGGTATTCTTAGGTTTCTTGTTACCTGCTATTAATGAAAGAGCAACAAAAAAACGTATCAGAGAAGAAGAAGCTCAAAAATCAACAAAACAATTAAATAAAATAAATATGTTAAATCCGAATTTCTTCAATCAGACTCAAAAAACAAACAATATATTCTCTGATATGACAAACTTTACAAAGTAACAAACTAGACAATAATCTCTGTTTCATTTTTATACGTAACGAAAGCCTGCTTATTATTGGCTTTTTTTACATATTTTCGTTTGGTATAAATTATAGAAGTTTTAGAATTATTTTTTTGAGACGAAAACTCTTTAGTAAGTTCGGCAGCTTTTAACAAGACATCATCAGAAACAATATCTTTTTTATTATTTGATTTAACTAGGACATGAGCACCCGGAGCATTTAACGGATGAAACCATAAATCTTCACCAGATGATAATTTGGATAAAATATAGTCATTTTGTTTTTTGTTTTTACCAATGTAAATCTTCGTTCCTTGTAATTCAATAAAATCAATTTTTTGAATACTTTCCACATTGGATTCTTTCTCTTCTATTAATTCAGCATAAATATCATTAAGTTCATTTATATCAATAGTAGCTTGGACAAAATAAGATACTTCTTCGAAATATAAAATCTGAGAATTTGTCTCTAGAATCATGTCAGTTGCATGTTCATATGCGGTTTTAGCTTTTTTGTATAAGTTATAATACCTGTTAGCATTATCAACAGGAGAAAGATTTTCATCCAACTCAATTTCTATAATATTCCCTTCAAAGTCATATAATGATGTTTTTCTAATTCCTTTTTTTAATGAATACAAATTAGCCATAATAATATCTGCCTTTGTTTTATAAGAATTAGCTTTATCAATTTTTTTTATCAGAATTTCCTGTTTTGATTTTAATGTATATAACTTTTTTAATTGCACATTTATAAATCTTAAAATCTTAGTTTTTAGATTAAAAATTATAACTTTGTTTTGATGATAAGAAAAATATTCATCAATCATATCATTAACACAATTATATTCAGTACCATTTTTAACTTCATCCAAAAAATATTTTGAATGATCTTGAGTAATAAAATATCTATATTTTTTTTGATTTAAAAAAATACAAAGCCTTTCATAAAGTATTTCCAAAGAAAAAGGATTAATAGAATCAATAATATCTTGAACAAAAGAAATTGTAAGATAATGATATTTAGATGCTATAGATTGTGCTAATTTTTCAATATCAATATTTTTCATGAAAGACTCAAAAGTTACTTTAGTAAGATTGTTTTTCTTCTGCTTTGGAGGATAAATATAAGGAAGCATTCCATAAAGTTCACGTTCTCTGCTTTTTTCAGAACTTACATTATGAGCACAACCAATAATTACATTAGTATCATAATTATATAAAATTACATTACTATATTTACCCATTAACTCTATAGCTAAACATAATTGAGATTTTTCATTAAGTTCATCAAAATATTCAAAATATATCTCAAAAATTCTTTCATACTTTGGAACATCTACCCTGATTATTTTGGCATTTTGTATATATTTCCTTAAAAGCATGCAAAACATAGGTGCAGTTTTTGGAATAATTATATTTCTTTTATACTCATTATTTTTAGACATAAAACAAATATGATAAAAACTCGGATTAAAATTAATATAAAACTTTCTTGACTCACCTGAATTTCGAATATAAAAAATTAGTTCAGAACGATTTGGCTGCTGAATTTTCTGAATTTTTGCACCGACAAAAAACTCACTGTTTTCTTCTAAAAATAGCCTTAATATTAAAGAATCAAAATTAATCATATAAATATATTAAACTAAAAAAGCAATGAAATACATTGCTTTTTTATGATGAAATATTAAAGTAAATAAAATTAAGCAGCAACAGTACGAATACCATTATTTACAAGTTTATACTCTGCATTACAAGCAGAATTAGCTACTATATCTTCTGTAGTTGCATTAAGAAGCTTACCTGTACTAGCATCAACTTTTACCATACCACCATGCTTCAATACCCCAGTATAACGCATAGCACCATTTGCACTACCCATAATACCACCTACTGCAGTACCCACAGCAGCCCCAGTTGCAGTCGCAGAAAGAAATTCTTTTGCATCAAAATCTTTATCTTCGTCAAAAGCAGTATCTATAACATAATTTGAAGAGCCTGAAACAGCACCAGTTACAAAACCTGTTTTAGCACTCACCTTTGCACTATTAACAATTGATTTTCCAAGCGTTCCGGATGCACTTCCCGTTCCCATAGTAGCAGCACCAATAGCACCAGTTACAGCACCTGACAGCCCATCTTTTAACATTTGTTTTCCATCCAAAGCATCACCTTCAACATCATTAGTTGCTCTGTCTGTAAATTTATAAGCAGTTTTTGTTACAGCACCTGTACCGGCACCAATAGCCGCTAGGACGAGAGGTGTTGCCGTACCACCGGAAGCAATAATTGCGGCACCGGCAAGACTTGCAGCAGCTATAGCAGCAACGCCGGTAGCAATATTAGAAAATAAATCTAAACTTGCATCTTGTTTATTTGAAAATTCATCAATTACAGCAGACGCTTCTTCAAACGAAATTTCACCATTTTTATATTTTTCGATTGCTTCATCACACTTTGCAGCACTAGTACCAATACCAACAAACTCTTTTATTCCGTTCCAAGTTTGAGAAAAAAATCCTTGTTTTTCTTCAACGGAATCTAATTGTTGATATAGTATATCAGCACCTTCTTGTTGCGAATCATCATATGAAGCAAATATACTGACATCTTCATTAGCCGAACTTGTTTCATTCAAAGAATTAAAATCAGCTATATTTAATGCTTTTGAAGATTCAATATTACTAAATTTTGAAACATCAACCATAAATATACTAAACCCCAAAATCTACCTTACATAATAATAAAGTATTTTCAAAAGACAAAATTGCGCAAGAGTTAACAAAAGTTAATATTAAATATCTATTAATTTATATTTTATTGCTTTAACAACAGCCTCGGTTCTATCTTGAACAGATAATTTACTAAAAATATTATGAATATGAACTTTTGTCGTATGAATACTCACATGCATTGACTCAGCAATCTGTGCATTATTTTTTCCAGATGACAAAAATTTTAAAACTTGTTTTTCTCTTTTTGTTAAAGAAATATAAGAAGAATGATATTTATCTTGTGGTAATAACAGACTAGCAAGAAATTCCCTTAAAAAAGCTCTTTTTACAATCACTTCAACAAAACATTCATTTGGATTATTAAAAGAAATATCACCATCAATAACCTTAAGACTAATATTTTTACTGCTTAAATTAAAAAAAGACATAAATACTCCAAACTCATTTATAATCAACAACATAAGAAGTTTAAAACAAAATACAGATTTTAGAACTAACATATTTTCCAACTAAAAAAGGAGTTAAATGAATTAATCATCTAACTCCTCTAAACTTGAATCCGGCAACTAGCTATCTTCCCAGG
>CALUQL010000075.1 GCA_944322895.1 Candidatus Gastranaerophilales bacterium | reverse complement strand
ATTCAGGATGCGTTTGAAAGTTACCGCAAAACACAATTAAATAAATATTCTTGGAACTTCAAAGATGACAATTCTTTGGAATTTAATTTTTATTTTGAACTTCATTGGAATTTTAACCATTTTGGTAATAGCAACTGGTATATAGAACGACTTTAAAAATTTTGAGCAATATTCAATAATTGAGCGTTTTCTTTTGTATTTAAGACATTTACAGGTATTATATAAATCTTAGTTCCGTCAAAATATTCCCATTCTTTGACCTCGTTAAATTTAGATGTTTGCGGATACAATAGTGCAATAGAAACATTTTCTGATTCTTTTTCGCGGATAATTGAAGCGTAATTGTGTAATTGATATAAATCTGTTTGATTTACTCCTAATTTTTCATCATTTACATCTAATTCTTTCCACTTGGCATCTAAAATAAGTTTTCGGTTTTTATCTTTTGAAGTGAGAATAAAATCCATTTGTGTATTAAATAATTCTTTCTCGCCTGTAAAAATAAGGTTATAACGGCTATATTGCACGCGATAATCAACATTACTTTGTTTAAACAGATTTTCAATATAATCTTCAAACATTTTATTTAACGGGAATAACAATGCAGGAAGAGCCGTTCTTCCTCTGCGCGGCATAAAGTTGTCGTGTCTCAAAAAGAACTCAGCATATTGTAATGGTCTTGAATAGTATTCGTGAAGTCTGTTTATTTGTTTTTCCTGTAAATCTTTATCAAGATTCGTACACGGAGAAACGTCATCAAGCTCAATTAAAAGTCGTCTTAGAGCTTTTTTATTTTCTTCGATTTCTGTTTGTTTTATCAAATATAAACAAGCGGATTTCAAAATTCTGTTTTCCGGAATATCTAAACTAAACTCACTATATTCAACAAAGAACTTATTTTTAGATGTAATATTGTGTTTAATATGTTCTGAAAAATTTAACTTGCCTTTGTAATTATTGAGATTTTCTGATTTTCTAATATAAGATTTTTTAATCCCTCTTTTTAATAATTCAAGGATATCCTTACAAAAAACAGATATAAAAATTTCAATTATGTGATTATCTTTTCTTGTATCGCTATCACTAATTTTATTATGTTTATATTCTTTGGTTAAATTATGCGATGCAAATACAAGATTCTCAAACACCTTGCGACTATCTTCCAAATTTATATTTTTATCTATTTTAGGTAGTATTTCAAGATATGTGCCATCCTTAAGTTGTATAACGCCTGTGTATTTATCAAACTTTATACATTTTTCTTTTGGAACATAATCAAATCCGCAGTCAATGTTTTTATTAACGCAATAATCATAGAGCTCTTTAAAATGTGAAGGCTTACAGTAATTTATACAACAAGAACCCTCAATATATTCAGACACACAATTATTGCAGGCTTCATCACATTTTAGAAGCCTGTCGTGTTCGTATGCAACTATTAAATTCTTAGTTGCTGCCATAATTATGCACCTTGAGCTTTACCTAAAATAGAAATAAAATCAATTGTTTTAAGTTCATCTTCGCTGCAATTTAAAATCTCGGCAACGGTTTTTGATTCGTTGTAGAAATATTCATTGAGCAACGGCAATATTCGATTTTTGTAAGCTCTTTCAAGTTGTTCTTTGGTATTTACACCCATTAAATATGAATGACCGATTTGATGATCTCTATCATATTTGTTTGTAATGCGTTCATTTACTCTTGTTAATAAAGTTTGCAAATTAATACCTTCAACAACTTTGCCACCAAGCAATTCAGGTCTTGGCATAATTTCTTCGAAATCAAAACGACGTCTTAATGCTGTGTCAAGAAGCGCAATTGAACGGTCTGCCGTATTCATTGTTCCGATAATGTATAAGTTATTTGGTACGCCAAATGATTCTTTTGAATATGGCAATGTGGTTTTCATTTGGTATTTATTGCCAACCCGTTTATCTTCTTCAATTAAAGTAATAAGTTCACCAAATATTTTTGAAACATCTCCGCGGTTGATTTCATCAATAATAAGAATATATAGTTTATCATTGTCTTTGTAACTGGTAACTTGTTCTTGTTCATCCACAATATCTAATACATCTTTTAGTGACATATTGTTTAATTGATAAACTGTTCCAAGTGTAAATTTTGTACCATTATTTATTTTCAAAATATTATGATTTAAGCCTTTTGCTAGCCATTTTACTTCTCTATATCTTTTATATTGCGGGAAATCATTATTCCATTTATATTCACTTGTCACAACACCAATTGCATCAATTGTCTTCTCTGAATAACAGGATAAAACAATATCACCAATTTCCATTTTATCTATGAAGGCTGATAATACCCTACTTCCGCCATCATCAAATATGGTTTCGTCATTAATTGTTTCACCATATTTATCAAATCCAATCCTTATTCTGTTATTTTCCATACAATCTTTTCTTATATCATTTTCACCGGTTTTCATCAATGAAACCTTCCATATTTTTGGATTATCGTTTAATTCAAGATTGTTATCATTACTTTTAATTATTGGGCTTTCAGCTTTTTTACATATTCTTTTAAATATTCCGTTTTCACCAATATATCTAACTTCAGTATTATCTGTTGTACCCCATTCAGGAATATATGGTTTTATTCCTTCAACAAATTCTTCATAAGAATATGATTGATGGAAGGTAACAAATTCGATTTGTCCCGCTTGTTTTAACTCGTCAAACCTTGTTTTTAATGCAGAATATTGCTCTTCAGAAACATCTTTATATTCCGTATTATCAATAATACTCATTGCTTTTAGAACAGAATTATAAGTTTTTCCTGTCCCCGGAGGGCCATATAAAATTTGATTTAATGGTTGATAAATTTTTTCTTGTGCAAAATTTGCTTCTTGTTTCATTGAGTTATCTTTTACAATATTGTTTTGTATGAATTTTCTGTAATGAGTATTTAATATTGCATAAGGAATCCCATTACCATTTTTATGGTTATAATCTTGCCATTCGCTTATCTTTTTTAATTGGAATAAAAACGAAGATAGTTCTTCAGAATTTTGTATTTCATAAATTTGTTTATTTGTTAAATTTAAAATAACATTATCCAAATTTTCTATTTTTTTACCATATTGTAAATAACTTTGATTAGATTTATACACAATATCATAAACATATTTAATAAATTTTTCTTTAAGGCTCATATTATCTCCTTTATTTTGATTAAAAACAAACCAAATAAAATCTTGGCAGTCTAGTAAATTACAATTAGAATTGCAGTAGTTATTCAATAGTGGTATTAAATTATTTTTGCAATAATCAATCCATGCAATATACCTATCTTCATTATTAAACTTTTCTAAACCTAAATAAAAATCTTTAGAAAAGTTTGTATATGGCTTTATTCTTGTAAATAACAGATACTTATTAGGATATTTTAATGATAAGAAAAATGAAGCTGCTTCGACTGACGGATCAATCATATCTTTGTTATTCCATTCAGAATCTTTTAACAAAATTTCCCTAATATCTTTTCTAAAATCTTTAATACGGGTATTTATAGATAATGTTTCATTAAAAAGATTTTCTAAAATTTGAGAAAATTGAAAGGAATGTTTGAAAGCTAAATGTCTAAACATGCTGCTTTTCCACACATAAGGAACAAAGTTTGGAGAACCTAATTGAATAAATTTTTCAGATAAATCATTTAAATCATCAAATATATAGCTATTTTTTGCAAAGTAATCATATTTGTATTGTTCATCGTAATTTGGCGACGATTTATATGTAAAATACTTGGCTAAATATACCTTTAATTGATCTTTTATATATTCTTCAAAAAACATTTTATATGAATTTAATGCTCTTTTATAAGCATAAAATGTTGAATCACTTTTACCTTGATTTTGAAACTGTTTTTTTAAATTTAGCAAAGCCTGTTCAAATCTTTCATTAGATATAAATATACTATAATAACTTATTAGTAGATCATCTTCATGTTTTCTAATATAATCTGCATCAGAATATTGAGTATCTGCATCAACTTTACTTAATTTATTATCTGCTACCTGTTTATATAAATATTTTTTAAACTCTTCACGAATTACTTTGATATCTTCCATAGACCATTCCTTTTTTCTTTAGGGTATCACAAACATGAATTTTCTCTTATATCCTTAGGAATAGGTAATTCTTTATCACTTATTTTATATTTTTCTTTCAGTTTGATTAGGTATTTATGCAAAATTTCCCAACTTTTAGACATTTGGAATTTAATTTTTACTTCTTTCCCAAATTGATAATCTTTTTCAAAAATTCGTTGAGATTTTCTTATATAACTGTAAAAATTGCCGTATTTAGATTCTCTATTTGATAGATGTGAGTATAATCCGTAGATTTTAGCAATTGGGATTCTTGTTTTATTTTTGTAATTATATAAAACCATTTTTCTAATATGTCTTATGGCATCACGCCAAAATGCACCGATAGTACCGTTCCTTACTAATATAATTTTACCATTGTAGGTAAAACCTAAATATTGGAATTCTGCACTGCTATTGTATTCTTTTCGAAAAGAACAAGGTTCATAATCACAATTATTATCTTGAAAATGACAACATATGGTTTTTTGTTTAGAAAGTTCCAGTTTTAATTTTTTTAATTCATCTTCTATAAGAATAAGCAAGCTATCCAACTCGTTTTTTGAATTAACTAAAATCAAAATATCATCTGAATATCTTCGATAATAACCTTTTATTTTGTTTACAAAATTTTGAATTGTGACATCAAAATCTAACATATAGATATTTGCTAGTGTACCGGATAAATTTGTTCCCTGTGGTATTCCCTTGTTTACATTGGGATTTTTCTTTATTATATCTTTTTTTTCAGTAAGTATTTTTCTAAAGATTTTGGTTGAACATATTTTCTTAAATGAATGTGTTTCTTTATCCCAAAAATCAGATCTATTGGCTTTAATGTATTTGTTATTTAGTAATTCATCTAGTTCAATAAAATGAAATTTAGTTAGAATTTTATAGATTTGATATAAATCGTCAGGAAGTTTATCTTTTTCTGTAAGTTTGCATAAATTCTTGTATAGAATTTTGTGATCAAGCTCATCGAAAAAACTATGAATATCAAGACCGATAGCATAACATCCTTTTCTGTTTTTGATTTCTTTAAATACCTCTGCTGCAAAATCAATATTAGATTTGCCCGTCCCTACATTATTTTTATCAATATGTCTGTATGCAATACTACATTCTAAATAATTATTTTGTAAAAATTTCTCATAATATTCTAATAATTTTTCATTGTAGTAAGAATATATGTAAGAATCTAAATGTCCAGCATAATATATGTCTCTTTTTTTGTATGGATCTATTACAGAGAGTTCATTTTCTCTTTGTTCTAATTTTTTTGAAAGCTTAAACTGTTTTATTTGGAAATGAATAAAAGGGAAAAATTTATGTTGTGAGACATTCGCTGGTTGAACTACCTTTTCCGCTTTAGCTTTGTTGCATTTTTCATCTAAATGAAGTCTATTCTTGACCTTTGAGTACCAATTTTTTTGTTGTTGTTTCAATTGTCCTCCTGAGAGGGCGAGTTAACTCATTTCGGACCGCAGAACATCCTAACTCCCCTCAGGTATATCAACCCACCGAAGTGGTTGCCTTTATTTCTGCTACTTACAAATGTAATAATAAGGAGTACAATAATGTTAAATTATAATACAACCATATTACTGATAATCTCAATATTGCTGCTATTGCTAACAATATTGGCGACTTATGTTTCGGAACGCGTGTTTGTGAAACCGCTGCGGTTGAACAAACAGAGTGTAGAAACATATGTCGGTCAGATATGTATCTTGACAATGTACACTCAATTATCAATAGATGAACTATTATAATTGATATTATTATTGTATTTGCAATAATAATTATTACAAGGAAAATTAAGGAAAATTTAATCTTTGTGTTAACTATTATTACGGTTTTACGAATTAATTTGGCGGTTTATCCATTCCATAATGACGGAAATAAGATATTCTTGTTCGGTTTTGGTTAATTCTCTGTGTTGGGGGAATTTGTGCCATTTTTCAATACAGGTGCGACAACAAGTAGCTGTTGCGTGTTGAGCGATAAAAACAGGATGACCTCGCATTGGAGTTTGTTTGCCATCATTCACAGGTTCTGCCGGAACAACTCTGTCCCGAATAAAATCGCAGGCATGAGAATGAATCGTATCAAGCCCTTTATCCTTGATATATTCCAGTTCCTTTGCTCGAAGCTTAAATCTACTCCTGAACTTTGACTTTGCTAATTTATATAAAATATCCATGATTATATTTTATCACGTATATATGCTATAATAATTACATAGCAAGTAATTAAGAGTCTTTAGCCGGGAGACAAAAATATTATTTTTGTAAAATTCATACATTATCTTAACAAAATTTATAAATATGCTTGACAAATTTTAAGTTTTTAGAAATAATGGCATGTAAAGGAGGCTTACATGCTCGAAAAAATTAGTGAAGAATTAAAACAAAGAATAGCAAATAGCCACATTGACGGCTTTGGGGAAGAATTAGAATATTGGGTTAAACAAATAAATACTCCGACAAGCAATTACAAAAATATGTTACCAAGAGATTTGACAAATGGTATTCTCATATCATTTTGCGATGAGAATTTGAGATATGATATTGTAAGACGCGGCTTTTACGAATTGTTACTTTTACTTGATTTAAATTCCAATCTTCTTTTTACTTGCATGAGTGAAGATGCCCTAAACAAAATATTAAAAGACAAAAAACGTGAGGTTCCGCACTATATAGATATTTTATCGCTTAAAAATAAAGGGTTGGAAGGTAAAACCCACCAAATAACCCTTCCGGGAATTGATACAGAGTTATTTCCCGAGGATGAACTTGAACGACAATTGAAAGAATTGTGCTCAAATCTTGAATTGCAAACAGACAAAGAATTTAGACATTGTATAATTACAATTAAAAAAAGCGGTTATAATGTACAAAAATTAAAAGCATACATTTTCAATTCTGCGTTAGAATTAGTTGAAGAAGAGAATTGGAGTCAATACCTGAAACCAAGTTATACATTCCTTGATGATACTAAAAAATCTAAAGAGGTAGATATAATAAAACCGACATTAAAGAAAGATTTCTTAGTACAGGACAAAGATACAATGCCAGAAATTAAAAATGATAAAAATGATGAAAAAGATGTTAATGAGGAAGAATAAAGTATAATGAAAAATAAATTTAGCGGTGAACAGTTAAAAATTGCTCGAACCTACAGAGGATTAACAACTGAAGAGCTTGCTCAAAAAATTGGAGTAAAAAAACAAACAATATCTTTGTATGAAACGGATAAAATTATTCCCGAGGTAGAAAATTTATTTAAAATAATTAAAGAATTAAACTTTCCAAGACAATTTTTCTTTCAAAATAAAAAAACTATACCAGCAGGAACTTCGTATTTCAGAGCATTGTTAACTACTAATAAAAAATACAGAGAACAACAAAAATTACAGAACCAGTTTAGAGCTCAATTATGCGAATATCTATTAAAATATATGGATTTCCCTGTTTTAAATATTCCAAATAATATTGATTTTGATGGAGATATTGAGGCTTTTTCATTAAAAATAAGAGAGTTCTGGGGATTAGGTTTAGAACCAATTACAAATATAATTCATTTGCTTGAAAAACAAGGACTAATTGTTTTACTTACAAAAACAGATACTGATGATATTGATGCCTTTAATCAATCAATACAAATAAATGACGAGGAAAGATATATAGTTACTTTGTCTAAAAATAAACCTTCTTTCTCAAGGATACAATTTGATGCGGCTCATGAATTAGGACATATACTGCTACATCCAAAAAGTGAAGATATAGAAGCTATTTCAAGAGAAGAATTTAAATTTTTAGAAAAGCAAGCCAATGAATTTGCCGCTTCATTTTTATTGCCAAAGGAAGCATTTATAAAAGACCTTCCTGAAAGATATCGGTACAGTTTAGATTATTATGTCAGATTAAAGAAAAAGTGGAATGTTTCAATATCAGCGATGATTATTCGTGCATATAATTTGAATTTAATGACATACAATCAATATCAGTACTTAATGAAAAAAATGTCACAAAAGGGTTGGAAGACGCATGAACCATATGATGATTCAATTATAATTCCAGAGCCTACAATGCTGAAATATGCAATTGATTTGCTTTTAGATAACAATATTCATACAGTTCAATCATTATTAGAAGATATAAGTGTTGATTTGGCTTTAAATTCTGATGAAATAGAGTTTTTGTTAGGCTTAGAAAAGGGTAAGCTTGCAATTCCGGATACAACAATTTCTAATATTAAACCTAAACTTAAGGTTTAAATTTTGTCAAAAGTTGATAAAAATACATCATATTAAAATTGTGATGCGTGGTGACAATCGGATAATATATTATCTAATTATTGACTTTTTTAATAAAATCGATTAATGTATTATCTATGACCAATCAATTTTTAAACCAAAAAACTCCCAATGAAATTGCCAAAAGTTTAGCGGATAAAATTAAAGAAAACCGAAAAAAGCTAAAAATTTCACAAGAAGCTTTAGCACAAAAATCTGGTGTTAGCTTAGGCAGCATTAAAAGGTTTGAAACGAAGTATGAAATTTCTCTGCAATCTTTTATTAAAATTGCTATTGCTCTTGATTTAGATAATGACTTTGAAAATTTATTTACACAAAAAACTTATGCTTCGATTGATGAGGTAATTAATGG
>CALUQL010000074.1 GCA_944322895.1 Candidatus Gastranaerophilales bacterium | reverse complement strand
CATAATTCTACCTTCTTTCCTTTGTAATTAACATGTAGATATTAGTTAAAACAAGTTTTTTTATCAAGTTATATACTATAACCTTGATTTAAAAGATGTTGTGTATATGGGAATACTCTGTATCCCAAATTATTTTCTTTGCAATATTTTTCTGCTTTATCAAACATTTCGTAATAGTGTTTAGGTATTTCAAATTTTATTCCTTTTGCAAGAAGTGTATTATTGTAATCTATTTCTAAATGTAGAGGTTCAATATTTCCTATTTCTCTTGCAATATTTAGAAACTTTTCTAATTCTTCCATATTATCATTTACATCTTTAATGATTATATATTTAAGAGAGATTTGTGCTTTAGAATGTTGTCTGAGTTTTTTTATGTTTTCAATAACCTGATCAAAAGCATCAACATTTTTTATTTTTTTGTATGTTCCTCTTGTTCCAGCATCTAAAGAAATACAAATGTGGCTTTTCCAATTATTGCCTATTTTCTCAAGAACTGGAATATATTTGATTCCATTCATTAATATAACGAAATCATCACAGTTGTGTGCGTGAAATTCATTCATTAAATCTTCAAATTCTTTTAATTCTGATATGTTGCCACCTTGGAATTCAACTTTCAAATTTTCTAAATCTATCATTTTTTGTTCATATAACTGTTTAATTATTGGCAATAATTCATAATTTTGAGTTTTTGATGGAAAAAATTTTGTTTGCGAACAATATGAGCAATTACAATCGCATTGTTTAAAATGATCAACTATTATATGAGAAATTTTTGTTTCAACCGGTTTTTCAAAAAATTCTTTTATTCTTTGTTTAATGCTTCTTTTTTTGTACTCTATGCAGCCACTACATTCTTTTGGAAGTTGTCCATTTTTTAGAAATTTTATATATCTTTTTTTTGCCATTGTAATATCTTCTTTGTTAAATTTAGAAAAATCACTTATTTTGATACCTGCACCTTCAGCACAACTGCAACAGAATTTGACTTCATCTGGCAAAAAATGTATAGTTTTTTCTAATTTTTCACAATAATATGATTCAAACATTTTTTAGTCCCCTTCTCTTTATGTTTTAAATAATAGCAAATAAAAATTTAAATATAAATTTATTAAAATTTTATAAGATTAATTATAACAATAAGTTAAGCTCATATTTGTAAGTGGAATAAGATTGATATGAAGATAAACTGGAAAAGAATTTTTTTATCAATAATAATAGGATTTTATATTATTTTATTTTTATGCACAAATAATATTTATTTTCCTTCAAAAGAAGTTTATGAAACAAAATACCCCCATGAAAATGTTTATTTTAAAACAATTGACGGTAAAAAACTTAATGCTTGGTATGTGCCTCCTCAAAAAGAATATCCAATAATACTGTTTTCACATGGAAATGGTGGAAATATAAGCTATTTCTTCGATATGCTTATACCTGTTACTAATATGGGTTATGGTGCTTTTATATACGATTATAGAGGCTATGGTAAAAGCGAAGGTTTCCCTTTTGAAAAAGGATTATATAAAGATGCAAGAGCTGCTCTTAATTTTTTAAATAATGAAAAGAATATAAAATCAGAAAATATAATTTTATGGGGATTGTCTATAGGTGGTGGTGTTACATCTAAAATTGCAATAGAAGATGATTTTAAGGCTGTAATATTGCAATCCACATTTACCAATATTAGAGATATGGGTAAAGCAACATTGAAAAGAGTTGTAAAAAAGGATTGGCTTCAAAATCTTGTTTATTTTATTCCTTTTATACAAAAATTTGATAATTACTCAAGAATAGATAGAATTTCAGAACCATTACTGATTGTACATTCAATTGATGATTCTACGATTCCTTATGAACAAGCAATTAAAAACAATAAAAAATCAAATAATTCAGAATTCTTTTTAGTAAAAGGAGATGATCATAATGATTATGAAAATTCTCTTCCTCTTATAATTGATTTTCTTGAAAAAATAAGAAATATGTAAATCTTATTTATAAAAAAGATAACCGTTCTCGGTTATCTTTTTTGTTATTTATTATAAATGAAGTTCTTTTAGCATCATTTGATATTCTTTTGTAGTTCTGCTAAAACCAGCCCCCGGTAATACTTCTTCGTATGTTTGTAATGCTGCTAGAGGATCTTCTTCTTTATCTAAATCAATTCCTAGTAAATTTGCAATCCAGTCAGTAGCTTTCGCAACTATTCCTGGCTCATTGCTTGGTTCTTTTAGTCTTTTTCTGTCATTAGTCTTTTTATCTTCTTTTAAAGATTGTGCATTTTGAAAAAAGGTTGATGAGTATTCATCAGAGTTTGTCCCGGGATTGAACGTGGACATTGTACTTTTATATAATTCTAAGCTCCTGTTATATTCCTGTATAACTTGAACTTCTTTTCCTTGAATATTGGAATCGATATTAATTTGTTCTATATTTTGTTTTCCAGAAAGATTTACACTCATCTCTAATATCCTCATTGGTCTATATTTAAATAAAAAAAAAATGACATGCGAAATTGTTATATAATTTGTATATATAAAATCTATATTTTCAAAAAGGCTTGAAAATAGTTAATAAATCGGGATATTTTAAACTTAATAAAACTTAACATGAAATGTAGAAATAAAAATTTTAACAAATGTAAATATTAGACTAGTCAAAATTTTAAATTGGAGTTAGAATATTACAACAATCCGTGGTAAGAAGGGGAAGTTAATAATGAATAAAGGTTCACTTTTTTGTTTTGTAGCTGTTTTAGTAGACTTTCTTTCTAATTTGTTTTTCTTTAATGAAAAGAGAATGGGTTGGTGTCCCGTTAAGGTTGACAATCGTTTTGACAGGTACTAATAGTATCGTCTTTTAATTTCGATTTGTTGACAGGGTTTGTTGTTGTTTTTTGCTTTTCGCAAAAAGCAGTTTTGTTGTGCTATATATAAACATTAAGAATATTTGTATAGCATATAGTAAGTTTTATTAATTGTATAAGGATATAAAAATGACAAAAACCAGATTTGGAAAATTCGGAGGACAGTATGTTCCTGAAGTTTTAATGCCTGAAATTAAACGCATAGAAGAAGCATATGAATTTTATAAAAATGATAAGAAGTTTAATGAAGAATTAAATTCTTTGCTTGCAAATTATGCCGGACGTCCTTCTTTATTGTATTTCGCTAAGAATATGACTGAGGATTTGAATGGTGCAAAAATATATTTAAAAAGAGAGGATTTAAATCATACAGGTTCACATAAAATAAATAACGTATTAGGGCAGGCTTTACTTGCGAAATATATGGGTAAAAAGCGTGTTATAGCAGAAACTGGTGCAGGTCAGCATGGTGTTGCAACAGCAACTGCGGCTGCTCTTTTGGGTTTAGAATGCGAAATTTATATGGGGCTTGAAGATACTATTCGACAATCTTTAAATGTTTATAGAATGGAATTATTAGGGGCCAAAGTGCATGCAGTAACATTTGGAACTCAGACATTAAAAGATGCGGTTAATGAGGCAATGAAGGAATGGTCAAAAAGAAGTGATGATACAATGTATCTTCTTGGTTCTGTTATGGGACCTTATCCTTATCCTACTATTGTAAGAGATTTTCAAAGTGTAATAAGTAAAGAAGCACGTGAACAAATACTTCATATTGAAGGTAAACTTCCAAATATAGTTATGGCTTGTGTCGGTGGTGGCAGTAATGCTATGGGTATGTTCTACAATTTTATAAATGATAAAGATGTTAGGCTTATAGGTTGTGAAGCGGCAGGGCTGGGTGTTGATACGGATAAACACGCTGCAACTATGACAAAAGGAAGTATTGGAATATTCCATGGTATGAAGTCGATATTTTGTCAGAATAAGCACGGACAAATTGCTCCGGTATATTCAATATCTGCAGGTCTTGATTATCCGGGAATTGGACCTGAACATGCTTATTTAAAAGAAACAGGCAGAGCTGAATATGTTCCTGTTACAGATGAAGAAGCAGTTGAAGCGTTTGAATATTTATCAAAAGTAGAGGGAATAATTCCTGCAATAGAAAGTTCTCATGCTGTTGCATATGCAAAGAAGATTGCACCAACAATGAAAAAAGATGAAATAATCATAGTTTGTCTGTCAGGCCGCGGTGATAAAGATGTGGCAGCTATCGCAAAATATAGAGGAAGGATTATAAATGAATAACATAAAAAAAGCATTTGAAAATAAAGCCTTAATAGGTTTTTTAATGGCTGGTGACCCAGATTTAAATACAACAAAAGAAGTCATTATTTCTATGGCAAAAGCCGGTTGCGATATGGTAGAACTTGGAGTTCCTTTTTCTGACCCTATTGCAGAAAGCAGTGTTGTACAAAGTGCAAATTTACGTGCATTAAAATCGGAAACATATCTTAAAAGTATTTTTGATATGATAAAAGAAGTTCGAAATACAACTCAAATCTCGATTATTCTTCACACATATATAAACCCCGTTTTTAATTATGGATATGAAGAATTCTTTATGAAATGTTCAGAGGTTAATGTCTGTGGTATTGTTGTTCCTGATTTGCCATACGAAGAAAAGTCTGAAATAAAAGAATATGCAGACAAATATAATGTTGATATTATTTCTTTTGTAGTTCCTGAAAATATTGATAGAGTAAAAATGATAGCAAAAGAAGCTACAGGCTTTATATATTTTGTCCCGTCAATAGGTTCAACTTCTTCTATGGAGGGTCATTTTAAAGAAATAACAAATATAATTGAGGTTCTGAAAGAAAATACAAATATACCTATTGCATTAGGTTTTGGTATAAATACAACTCAACAGGCTGAATTTTTCTCTGAAATAGCAGATGGTATTATTGTTGGTAATGCAATTGTTAAAATAGTCGAAAAGTATGGTAAGAATTCGCCTTCTCAAGTTTTTGATTATGTTAAAACAATGAAATCAGCGATAAAAATTAAATAGTAATTTGGGTGGTCAAAGTTTAAATTAAAGACTTCAAAATTGATAATAATTTTTAAATTAAAGCGGATATCTTATATAGTCCGCTTTAAGTTTTTTGGGGAAATCAGGCATGGATTTTTATTTGTAATTTAACTATCTTTGGAGTACCATTTTCATATGTAGTACTAGGTATTTAAACAGCATAATATACGAGAGAATGGAGGTTGTAAAACAAATGCCAAAGAAAACAATTACGGTTGATGGTAACTACGCTGCAGCCCATGTGGCTTATGCATTAAGCGAAGTATCAGCAATCTACCCAATTACTCCATCATCTACAATGGGTGAATGGATTGATGAATGGGCATCACAACACAAACAAAATATCTGGGGTAAAGAAGTAAAAGTAGCAGAAATGCAATCAGAAGCCGGTGCGGCAGGTGCTGTTCACGGTTCATTAGCTGCAGGTGCTTTAACTTCAACCTATACAGCATCACAAGGTCTATTGTTAATGATTCCTGTTATGCACAAAGTTGCAGGGGAAATGCTTCCTTCTGTAATCCATGTTGCTGCAAGAGCTTTAGCTGCACAATCATTAGCAATATTCGGTGACCATACAGATGTTATGGCTTGCCGTAATACAGGTTATGCAATGTTATCTGCTAACTCTGTACAAGAAGAAATGGATTTAGCTTTGGTTGCTCACTTATCTACATATAAAGCTAAAGTTCCTTTCTTACAATTCTTTGATGGTTTCAGAACTTCTCACGAAGTACATAAAATTGAAGAAATATCTTATGAAGATATTGCTAAATTAGTAGAACCAAAATACATTGAAGAATTCAGAAAACGTGCATTAAGACCGGAAGCTCCTGTATGTAAAGTTGGTGCTCAAAATACAGATGTATATTTCCAAGGTCGTGAAACAGTTAATAAATACTACAATGCTGTTCCTGATATTGTTCAAGAATATATGGATAAAGTTGCAGCTGTTACAGGAAGACAATATCATCCGTTTGATTACGTTGGTGCTCCTGATGCAACGGATGTAATTGTTGCAATGGGTTCAGGTTGTGAAACAATTGAAGAAACAATCGAATACTTAAATGCAAAACGCGGTACAAAGTATGGTTTAGTAAAAGTTAGATTATACAGACCATTTGATGTTAAACGCTTTAATGCTGTATTACCAAAAACAGTTAAACGTATTAACGTATTAGATAGAACAAAAGAACCCGGTTCAATTGGTGAACCATTGTATTTGGATGTAGTTGCAGCCTTAGAAAATAAAGATATCAGAGTTATTGGCGGACGTTATGGTTTATCTTCTAAAGAATTTACTCCTTCAATGGTACTTGCAGTTTATAAACATGGTGAAACCAATGGATTCCATAACTTTACAGTAGGTATTGAAGATGATGTTACTAACTTATCATTAAAAGTAACAGAACATATTGTTACTGAGCCAGAAGGCACTACAAATTGTATGTTCTGGGGCTTAGGTTCAGATGGTACTGTTGGTGCAAATAAAAACTCAATTAAAATTATCGGTCAATATACAAATAAAGATGCTCAAGCATACTTTGCATATGACTCTAAAAAATCATTTGGTGTAACTGTATCTCACTTGAGATTTGGTGATAAACCAATCAAATCAACATATTTAATTACTGCACCTGATTTTGTATCTTGTTCAGCTCACGCATATGTTGGTAGATATGATTTATTAAAGGGTATAAAAGAAGGCGGTACTTTCTTATTGAATTCTCCATACACAAAAGAAGAAGCATTCGCTCACTTAACTCGTGATATGCAAGAAACAATAATAAAGAAGAAAATTAAATTCTACAATGTAGATGCAGAAAAATTAATCGCACAACAACCCGGATTAAGAGGTAAAGGTGCAAACACAGTTATGATGGTTGCATACTTTAAAGTTTCAGGAATTATTCCGTTTGAACAAGCTTATGAAGGTATGAGAGAAATGACAATCAAAACCTTTAAGAAAAAAGGTGATGATGTTGTAAATATGAACTTAGCATTAATCGATGCTGCTGTAGATGCTTGTCAAGAAGTTGAAATACCTGCTTCTTTAGACGGTGTATGTGCAGCTGAAGAAGTAAAATTAATTCCTGATGATGCTTCTGAATTTGCTAAGAAGATTATTGAACCTTCTATGAGACAAAAAGGAGATGATATTCCTGTTAGTGCAATGAGTGTTGACGGTGTTATACCTACAGGTACTGCTTGCCTTGAAAAACGTGGAATTGCTCCAAGAGTTCCAAAATGGAATTCAGCTGATTGTATTCAATGCGGTATATGTGCAAGTGCTTGTCCACATGCTGCAATCAGAACAAAATTGGTTGAAAAAGAAAACTTGGCTAATGCTCCTGAATCATTTAAAACTGTTGAAGCAAAACCAAATGCAAACGGTGAACACTTCAAAGTTCAAGTTTATTGTAATGATTGTACAGGTTGCGGTGTTTGTATTGATCAATGTCCTGCAAACAAATTGCCAGGAAAACAAGCTTTATCATGGTCAACAATTGAAAAAGAAGTTGAAGCTTGTGAAGTTGTTAACGAAAAATTCTTTGATTCATTGCCAGATAATGTAATGGGCAAAAATACAACCAAAACAATTAAAGGTGCAATGTTAAGAAAACCGTTATTTGAATTCTCAGGTGCTTGTGCTGGTTGCGGTGAAACACCTTATGTTAAGTTGGTTTCTCAATTATTTGGTGAAAATGCAATCGTAGCAAACGCAACAGGTTGTTCTTCAATATATTCAGGTACATTCCCAACAATTCCTTATACAACAAATAAAGATGGAAGAGGACCTGCTTGGGCAAACTCATTATTTGAAGACAATGCTGAATTCGGTTTTGGTATGAGATTAGCTGTAGATCAAAACAGAGATACTTTGAAAACATACGTTGAAAAAGTACTTGCATCAGGTAAAGCTCCTGCTGATTTAGTAGAAGCATTAGAAGGTGCAATGGCTCATTTTGATAATTCTAAAACAGAAGAAGCAGTTGCTGCTCAAACAAAAGCAAAAGAAGTATTAGCAAAATATGCTGATGTTGATTGTCCTGATTTGGCTAAAGTAAGAGAATTACAAGATTACTTTACTGATAAATCAATATGGATTATTGGTGGTGACGGTTGGGCAAACGATATCGGTTACGGTGGTATTGACCATGTTCTTGCTCAAAATAAGAATGTTAATGTTCTTGTTTTGGATACTGAAGTATATTCAAATACAGGCGGTCAAGCTTCTAAATCTACACCAACCGGTGCTGTTGCTAAATTTGCTACAGGTGGTAAGAAAACATATAAGAAGAATATGGGCTTGATGAGTATGTCATATGGATATGTATATGTTGCTTCTGTTGCACTTGGTGCAGACAGACAACAAACATTGAAAGCATTCCAAGAAGCTGAAGCATATGATGGTCCATCAATTATATTTGCTTATGCACCTTGTATTGCTCACGGTATCGATATGAGTAAAACTCAAACAGAACAAAAACGTGCTGTTGAAGCAGGTTATTTCCCACTATACAGATATAATCCTGCTAACGAACAACCGTTTACATGGGATGCTAAAGATCCAAAGGAAAGCTTCCAAGACTTTATTAAGTCTGAAGGCAGATACAAGTCATTAGCAAAAACAAATCCTGAAGAAGCTCAAGCTTTATATGAACAAGCTGAAAAGGATGCTGCTCAACGTATGGCTGTATTTAAAGCAGTTGGTGAATTGATTAAATAGTTAATTCACTCTTATGAAGAGAAGGGTACACTTTATTGTGTTCCCTTCTTTTTATGTATATTAAAAAATATATTATTTAATCTCTGTTTTTTTAAATATTTGAAAAGAAATTACATCTAAAAACATATTTTGGTGTTTAACGTATGTGAGTTTGTTGAATTTAAACAATTCAATCAGTTCTTCAGGCTCTAGAAAATTTCTTTTAGATAATATTAAATATTTATATGGTTTTGTGTT
>CALUQL010000073.1 GCA_944322895.1 Candidatus Gastranaerophilales bacterium | reverse complement strand
GGAACACCAAAAATAAATGCTTGACCGCCACCTGTATGAATACCTTTTTCTATTTGACGTTCAATTTCTCTCATTCCACAATGTCCCGGAACCAAATCAGTAAAACTGCTTGCTATGCCTATGAATCTTTTATTCATTTGTTTTTCACTAACACCTGTCGCATATAATAGAGACCTGTGCGGAGTACGCTGCAATCCTTGTTTTATTTCATCGCTTCTCATAAAAATCTCCAAATTACTAACAATATATACATAATATCAAAGAGATTGTATTTTGTTAAATCTATATAATTATCTTACATTCAAAAATTTATGAACTTGAGGAATAAGTCTTACTTTTTGATACTTATTCAAAAATCTGTAATATGTATCATTAATAAAATCAGAAGTTAAATTTAAATATTCCCCATCCATTTTAGGTTGTAAAACAATAAGTATATTATATTTTTCTGCAAGACTAACAGTTTTATTAATTTCATCTTCAGTTATATTAGTATCAAAAACCACTTTCAAAAAAAGTTCTTTTTCTTTTGCTATTTCTATAAATTTTGCATGTTCATCCCAGTGTGGTCTCATTTTTGTAGTCGAGGGCAATTTTATATCCATTGAAACAATATCTATATAATCAATTACTGTTTCAAGATTTTCATATAAAGTTCCATTGGTTTCCAAATATATTTTTTTATTCACTTTTTTCAGCAATACAGAAAGAAAATCGTATTCAATCAAAGGTTCTCCACCTGTAAGACTTACTGAATGAATATTTTCATATTTATTAATTTCATCAATAAGAGCATCCATGTTATATTCTTTTAAATCTGTTTTAAAATCAGTATCACAATATGCACAATGCAAATTACAAGAAGAGAATCTGATAAATAATTGGTCCACGCCAATATATGGTCCTTCTCCTTGTATAGATTCAAAAATTTCTTTTATGAATACTTTATTTTGCATCGTTCATATCTTTTCTGATGTTGTCTTTTGATAGTTCCTTTAACTGTGAATAAAGTTCTTTTTCTTTTTCAGAAAGTTTTTCAGGAAGCTTTATAAGAACAGTAATAATAATATCACCTTTTTTAGTTTTAGATTTATTTTCGATACCAAGACCTGACAAACGTAATTTTTGTCCTGAAGATGTCATCGGAGGAATCTTCACTGTAATTTTTTGATTAAAAACATTAATTGGAATTTCGGCACCTAAAACAGCTTCAAAAGGAGTTACAGGTAAATTACACAATATATTATAACCTTCTATTTCAAAATAAGGATTTTTATCTATATTAATAATTAGATATAAATCACCATCCTTACCGCCATTAAGACCTTTATTTCCTTCTTTTTTTATTCTTACTTTAGAACCCTGAGAAACCCCTTTCGGAATTTTCACATTAATTTTTTTCTGTAAAGAAATTTGCCCTGTTCCATTACACATATTACATTGAGCACCATTTATAAACATCCTTCCTTCACATTTGGGACAAGGCTGTGTATGTAATATATTAACCTTTCTGTTTGTACCTTCCAATGCTTCAAAACAAGATATTGTTAAATCAATATTTATATCTTCACCATTAACAGCTGATTGTTTTGGTTCCTTTTTTTTATATGTCTGTTTGCCTGAATGGAATAAATTATCTAACGCATCATTTATTGATTTAGAAAATGGCTCTGGTTTATCTGCATTTTTTTTCGCTTTTTTTATATATTCTTCATATTTATTTTTTGTAGTTTTTTCATATTCTTTTTTTATTTTTTCTTTATAATACCCGCGAAGAATATCATATTTTTTACGTTTTTCTATATCAGTTAGTATTTCATAAGCTTCTTGAATTTCTTTGAATTTACTAATACCCAGATCATTGCCCGTAACATCTGGATGATATAACCTTACAAGTTTACGGTAAGAAAGCTTAATTTCCTCAGTCGTAGCATCGTAATTTACATCAAGAATTTTATATAAATCTTTATTATAATAATTAGCCAAAATCTCTCTCCTATTCTAATTTTACGGAAGAGGAAAAAAATATCAAACACTTTTTATAATTAATGTACTTTTTTTTACAAGTAAAATGTATTAAAATACATTTAGCTTAGAGATTATAGGTTGGGGAGTTTAACATGGAATTAGACGTAATAAAAAAAACAGATATAGAAGTAGCTGAATTAATAGAAAAAGAACTAAAAAGACAGCAAAATACAATTGAATTGATAGCAAGTGAAAATTTCACTTCACCAGCAGTAATGGCTGCTTGCGGAAGTGTATTAACAAACAAATACGCAGAAGGTAAACCATATAAAAGATTCTATAACGGATGTGATAATGTTGATAAAATAGAAGAGCTTGCCCAAGAAAGAGCAAAAAAATTATTTAATGCAGAGCATGCCAATGTACAACCACATAGCGGTGCACAAGCAAATATGGCAGTATTTATGTATGCACTAAAACCTGGTGACACAGTAATGGGCATGGATTTATCAAATGGCGGACACTTATCGCATGGTTCACCGGTTAATTTCTCCGGCTTATACTTTAATATTGTGTCATACGGAATTAATGATAAAGGAGAAATTGACTACAATAATGTCAAAGAAATGGCTCATAAACATAAACCAAAACTTATTATATGCGGAGCCAGCAATTATTCAAAAGTTATAGATTTCAAGAAATTCAAAGAAATAGCAGATGAAGTAGGTGCTTTACTTCTTGCTGATATAGCACATATTGCAGCACTTGTAGCAACAGGTGAACACCCAAGTCCATTTCCATATGCAGATTTTGTAACAACAACAACGCACAAAACATTAAGAGGACCAAGAGGCGGAATAATAATGTGCAAACAAGAACATGCACTTGGTATTGATAAAGCAGTATTTCCCGGAATTCAAGGAGGTCCGCTTGAGCATATTATTGCAGGTAAAGCAATTGCATTAAAAGAAGCATTATCTGACGATTTCAAAGCATATGCAAAGCAAGTTAAACTAAATGCAAAAGCACTTGCAAAATCATTAATGGATGAAGGTCTTGATATAGTTGGTAACGGAACTGAAAACCATTTAATGACTCTTGATTTGAGAAAATTAAACAAAACTGGTAAAGACATAGCAAATATACTTGAGCTTGTCGGAATTACAGCAAACAAAAATACAGTACCGAATGATCCTCAGAGTCCATTTGTAACAAGCGGTGTAAGACTAGGGTCACCAGCTATGACAACAAGAGGATTTAAAGAAGAAGATATGATTGAAGTAGGTAAAATCATAGCCGAAGCAGTAAAAATTTCAGATACAAAAGATGAAGCAAAGATAAAAGAACTAAGAGAACGTTCTTTAAAGCTTTGTGAAAAATACCCACTATACAAGGATTAATTATGACATTCTTACAATTATCAGAAGCAAACATAATAGGAACAGTTATTGCATTTATTTTGGGATTATTTATTGTCCCTTTGGTAATTGCATATTCAGAAAAAAAAGGCTTAATGGATAAACCAAGTGAAAGGAAAATACATTCGCATCCAATACCAAGGTTAGGCGGTGTTGCTATTTGGATATGCTCAATACTATCATTCTTTTCATTGATATTATTAAGTTATTATCCTCATCGTTCATTATTATCAGGGCTATTATTGGGAAGTTCTTTAATTTTTCTTTTAGGTCTGATTGATGATATATATGGACTAGGAGCAAAATTCAAATTTATAAACCAAATCACAATAGCATCAATTGTTTTTTGTTTAGGAGTAAAAATAACAACCATTTTTATTCCTTTTATAGGATTAATTGAGTTGCACCCTATCTTATCTTATTTTGGAACAATTGCCTGGATTGTAGGCATTAGCAATGCCGTTAATTTTATAGATGGTGTTGACGGTTTAGCCGGTTCCGTAATTACAATAAGTTCTGTTACTTTAGGATTAATTGCCGTTGCACTTGTACCATCAGATACAGTAAGTTCACTAATAGCATTTATTTTAGCCGGTTCTATGCTTGGATTTTTAACATTTAATTTTCATCCTGCAAAAATTTTTATGGGAGACTCAGGCGCATTATTTGCAGGTTTTTTACTTTCTGTATTATCAATAATGTACCAAATGAAAGCAACAGATATAAAAATGTATGTACCTCTTTTAATATTAGCGGTACCAATATTAGATATTACATTCTCATCATTAAGAAGAATTTTAAAAGGGACATCACCTTTTGTTGCAGATGCAGAACATATACATCACAAGCTCTTAAAATTCGGATTTTCACAAAATAAAGCAGTATTGATTTTAGTTGCATTTTCAATAGTAATGGGTGGTATTGCAACTTATATTGCGGCATCAGATACTACAAAATACTTCTTATATGCGGTTATTATATCTACTGTAATGATTATTTTAAACAGGCATGCAAAATTTGGCGAAGGAAAGGCAGACCAATGACAGTAAGAAAAATAGTTAAGTATGGAACACCTTCTTTAAGAGAAAAATCAAAAGAAGTTCATAAAATATCAAAGAAAGTACAAATTTTAGTTGATGATTTATACGATACAATGTATGCAACAAATGGTGTTGGACTTGCCGCACCACAAATTGGCGAAAATTTGAGAGTTTTTGTAATAGATGTCGGAACAGATCCAAAAACAATGAATCCTATTACTTTTATAAATCCTAAAATAATAAAAAAAGAAGGAGCTATAAATTCATATGAAGGCTGTTTAAGCTTTCCAGAGGCATATACTAACGTAAGAAGATACAAATCAGTAAAAATAAAAGCACTTGATATAAAAGGTAAACCATTCATATTAGAAGTCACAGACGGTTCACTTTTAGCGAGAGCTATCCAGCATGAGTTCGATCATTTAGACGGAATATTATTCATAGACCATTGCAGAAATCGTTTTGAGACAGATAAAGTATTATCAGAAAAGGGACTTGGAGGAGTTGAATCAAATTATCTTTTAGAAGAAAAAGAACTGGAAGAAGAGATACAAAAAAATCCTCAACAGGAGGAAAATAATTGATTAATGTAGTATATATGGCAACACCCGACATTGCCGTAAAAAGTTTGGAAGAATTATATAAAAACAGTGAAATTAATCTTCTTGCCGTTGTAACACAACCTGATAGGCCAAAAGGAAGAGGCAACAAACTAACACCACCACCTGTAAAAGTATTTGCAATGGAAAATAATATTCCTTGCTATCAAACTGAAAAAATAAGTAAAGATATTGAATTAATTGAAATATTAAGAAATCTAAAACCAGATTTCTTTGTTACTTTTGCCTTCGGACAGATATTATCACAAGAAGTATTAGATATACCAAAATATTCAACAATAAATTTGCATGCTTCTTTGCTGCCGAAATATAGAGGTGCAAATCCTATACAAAGATGTATATATAACGGAGATAAAATTACAGGCATAACAACAATGCTAACAGTACTTGAACTTGATGCAGGTGATATTTGTGAAACTCAAGAGATAACAATCACAGAAAACATGACTGATATTGAATTAAAAGAAATTATTTGCCAAGAATCTCCACAACTTATTTGTTCAACACTGAAAGGTTTATATACAGGAGAATTAATTCCCCAAAAACAATGCAGCGAAGGGGTAACAATTGCAAAGAAATTTAATAAACAAGACGGATTAATTGATTGGAAGAAAACCGCAGAAAGCATACACAATCAAGTACGTTCAATGGTAGATTTTCCTTGTGCATACACAATGATAAGTAATAAAATAGTCAAAATACTTGAAACAAGATTAACAAACAAAAGAAGCAGTTTATGCTGCGGAACAATAACCTCAGTTTCAAAAGACGGAATTGAAATAAATACAGGTGAAGGCTGCTTATTAATAACAAAAGTGAAACCCGAAAGTAAAGGTATAATGAACGCCTTTGATTTTGCAAACGGAGCTAAAATAAAAGCGAATATGAAAGTTGGAGAATAAAATGTATCAACGCGGAATAAGAGGTGCAATTACAGTAGATTCAAACAGCATTGAAGAAATAAAGAAAGCTACAATAGAACTTATTTCAGAATTAAAGAAACAAAATAAATATCAAGATACAGATATATCTAACGTAATATTTACAATGACAAAAGATTTAGATGCAGCATATCCTGCTAAGTTTGCCAGAGAAGAATTTGAAACTTGGCGAAATGTACCAATGATGTGCGTACAAGAATTAAACATCAATGGATCATTACAGAAATGCTTAAGAATTCTTATTGTAATCAATACAGACCTTGCACAAAATGAAATAAAACATGTATATTTAAAGGGTGCTGAGAAATTAAGAAAAGATTTAAAGTAAGTTATGAAAATATTAATCGCGGGCTCAGATCTTAATGCAATAATGCTTGCACAGTATATAAAGCTGCAAGATAGTACTCATGACATATATATAACATCATTAGACAAAACAGAAGATACATCATTTACCCCAATAAATATAAGAGAAAATGATGTAAACTCCATATGTGATTTTGTAAAATATAATCAAATAGAATTTACAATAGTAACATCACAGCTTGCAATTATCAATGGAATTGCAGACAAATTCAAGAAAGAATGTTTTCCAATATTTGCTCCATTTGCAGAAGCAGCCAGAATAACTTATTTTAACAGTATTGCAAAAAAAATAATGTACAAATTAAAAATCAATACACCAAAATTTGGTATATTTGACAGAGAAAATCTTGCAATTGACTATATAAGAAATTCTAAATTTCCAATAGTTATAGGAAACGATTTTACACTGCTTACAAGAGACACTAAAGTATATGAAACATTTTCAAAAGCGAAGCTGGGATTGCAAAAAATATTTGAAAATAACAATGAAAGAGTTGTAATAGAAAGTTATATAGATATAGAACCCATATATTTATATTTTATTACAGACGGATTTAATGCATTGCCTTTAATTTCAATAGAAAGAAATAAAAGTGAGAACTTTTCAACACTAACAGCACCAAGTTCAAAATTATCAGAAGAAATGATTGTAAAAATACTCAAAACAGCAGTATATCCGCTTCTTGATGATATATCAAAATATGCAGGCAACTATACAGGAGTCATTGGACTAAAAACAAAAATATATAAAGATAATTTCTGCATAATAGAATTTTACAACGGATTTCAAGAATACGATTTTCAAACCTTTTTATCATTACTAAATGAAGATCTTTTAAAACTTTTATATGATACAACAAACGGTTGTCTTGCAGACAATTATGACTATATAAAATTGAATGATAATTATTCATATACAATAGCACTTAACAGAAAAGAAATAAGACCTACAGGGAATGAATTCATTGAAAGTAATGATGAAAACAAGTATATATTAACAAATACTGCACCAACATTAAATTATGCAAGAAAAGAATTGCTTGATTACATAAAGACGATTTGCAATGAAAATATTTATAAAGAAATAATAAACATAGAAAAGAAAGCTGTTGAATATTGAAGCCTGAAAGAAAATTTTTAAGACAATGTGTTTCTTGTAAAACATATAAAAAAAAAGAAGATTTAATAAAAATCACAAAAAATAAAAAAAATGGTGATGTACAAATTAACAATGAATTGCTAATTCAAGGGCGTTCTGTTTACATATGTAAAAATGAAAAATGTATCGAAAATGCATTAAAGAAAAAGAAAATTGAAAACTCAATAAAATCAAATCTGCCAGAAATTGTAAAAGAAGAACTGTATACTGTACTTAAAAAGTAAATTGTGTTACAACTATAATATGGTTGTATAAAAGACGGGAAAATATAATGACAATTGAAAATAAAAGAGTATATGAACTGGCTAAAGAGTATGAAATGTCTAACAAAGATTTCATTGAATATCTTGAAAATAATTTGGGAATAAAAGTAAAATCACATTCTAGTAACTTGCTTCCTGCCCAAATTGAAAAGATAAGAAATTCTTTTTCCAAAAATAAGGTAAGTGAAACTGTAAAAAAACCAAAAGCGTTTATTATAAAAAAAGCAAAGCCTGTCTTTGAAGAAGAAAAAGAAACAAAAAATGCAATAAAAGACAAAACAGAAAAAATATTTTTAAATAGCCAGCCAGAAGTACAACCAAAAAATGAAACAAAAAATATAACTCAAGAAATGGAAACAAAGACAGATGTTCCAAAAGAGGAGACACCTCAAATTCGTTCATTGCTTGAATATAATAACAGAAACAGTCAACAAAAAAGACGTCAGGAAATGATGGCAAAACAACAAGCAAGAGAGGAACGAAACAATCAAAAAAAAGAACAAAGACCTGCAGCGAAATTTCCACCTCGCAATTCAAATGACAAGGGTATTAGACAGGAAAGAAGACCATTTGATAGAACAAGGACTGATGAAAGAAAGAATGAAACAAATAGAGAACAACAACCAAAAAAGCCATTGCAACACCATATTATTTCACAAGAAATATATGATGTAAAATCAGCTCCAAATTCAGCTTTCAAGAAAAAAGGTCCAAAGGAAAAGAAAAAACAATATAAAAATAAAGAAGAAGAACAAGAATTAATAAGCTTAGAAAAAGCGATTACCCAAAAACATAAGAAAAAAGCCAAAGATGATAATTCGGCAGAAGCAGTAACACAAGTTGTAATAAACAAACCAATAACAGTTGGTGAATTAGCCGAAAAAATAAAAAAGACTCCTGCGGATATAGTTAAATTTTTAATGATGCAAGGAATATTAACAACGGTTAATGAAGTCATTTCAGTTGATACGCAAAAGAAAATATGTGAAAATTTCGAGCTTGAAGTACTTGAAGAAGATTTAGAAGAATACATGCAACAAGAGCTTGAAAAAGAAGAGAAAGCAAAAGCAATTCAAGAAGTTGACGAATCTTTACTTGAAACAAGAGCTCCTGTAATAAGTATTATGGGACACGTAGACCACGGTAAAACAACTTTGTTGGATTCAATAAGAGCATCAAAACATAA
>CALUQL010000072.1 GCA_944322895.1 Candidatus Gastranaerophilales bacterium | reverse complement strand
TTTATTCTGTTCGGGAAGTGTTTTTCTGCTGAATATTTTTAAACAATTATATGCATTTTCTGAAAAAGAGTCTTTTGAAATTGATTTTATAATCAAATTTATAAAAGATGACGGAATTAAAGATAGTTTATTCTGTTCACTCAATATCTCTACATACTTCTGCATAGATTCATCAATTTGTGATATTTCGCTAATATCTCTAAATACTTTACTTATATATAAGTTGTCAATTATTTCATTATGCCCCAAAACATTTTTAAATAATTTTATTTTATTTTCACAATCTAAACATTGTTCCTTGTTTATGTTTTTGTCTATCTCCTGATTTAACCTCAACACATCTGAAATTTTTTGTTTAACTTTATCTTTGTTAAAATCTCTCATTTCTTTAATATATAGAACTATTTCATCAATTACAGTTTTGTTTTGATTAATAAAATCAATAAAGTTAATATCTTCTAGTGATAAGATATCACCTAGGTATTTTATCAACATATTTTTATTATTTTCTTTTAAATTTTTAGATTGATATAAAATATTAAACAAAGATGATGCAGTTTGTTGTAAATATAGTTTTTCATTATTATCTATCATATTCTGTATTTCATTTTTTATTATAATCACAGAATTGTCATTTATGTCTTGTATTAACTTACCTTGTTTTAAATTATTGGATATAGATTTTACATCTATTGCATCTTTCATATATATAAAAGACATTATCGATGGAATGTTTTTAGGTAAAAGGTTTTTAACTCTGTTTATAAACTTTGAATATTCTTTACAATTTTTAACTGAAAATAAGTCAGGAGTTACAATTAACTCTGATTCAACATTACTCCATTTTTGTTTTATCACCATCATAACCGTAAACAAAGTTAAATCTTTTAATAAAAAAGTATGTTCTGGGTCAATATTTTGAGCTAATTGGTAATTTAATGAAAAATCATTAATAAATCTTTTTATTTGTCTAGGAGTAGCCCCATTATAACCATAAAATAATATTTGCTTTATTTCAGAAATATTTGTTTCAATATCCCTATATATAGATAATTCTTTTAATTGTTCTTCGATAAAAATATCTCTATCAATTTCTTGCAAATGCGGGATTCTTATATATGTATTAAATAGTTTATCAAAAAACTCATCTCCTACTTCATTGCAGAATTTTTTATCGGCATTATCATTATTATCTTCATTGTCGTTATTAATAATATTGTAATTTAAGCTTATATATTTTTTTATTGCTATATCATCACACGGAATTATATAAAAGCAATTTTCTTTATCCATAAAAGTTTTAATTGCCGATAATGTTTCATATGCATATTGGGGTTCGCATCTATCTAAATTATCAAATATAATAAGCATTTTTTTATTTGTTGTTATATTTTTGACAATATCAGAGAATATTGCTTCAAATTGTTCAGGTGAAAAAGTTGGCTTATATGCATACGTTTTAATTTTTTTACTACAGAATACAGTTTTTACAAGATTCTTTAGCTGTGATTTTAATAGATATACAAAAAGCATTGGAGCAGTTACAAAGCCTAAACCTGAAAATATGGGAATACTTAATGCTTTTAACCAACTATTACCATTAAAATAACAAATCATTGATATTATTAATATAATCCCACTTATAATTAATAGCGATATTAAGATTGGTTTTATCTTTTGCCATATTTCTTGCCAATCGAGTTTTATTTCTTCATTGAATTCTGATTCTGCATATAATTTTTTTTCTAAAGTTTCTTTGTTCTTATCAATATAACCATCTTTATAAACATCAAGTTGCTTTGCTTTTAATTGAGAATCTATATCAAATAATATGCTTCTCATTAAAGGGTGACCTACATACTTCCAAACATCAACATAAAAAGTAATGTAATCCTCTTTTAAATTGCTTATGATTTTATCAACAATATAACTTTTACCACTTCCCCAAGAACCAAATAATCCCAAATTAAAAGATGACTTTAATAAAGTTTCATTTTTAGCTATATCAGTAATTGTTTCAGCAATTTTTGTGTGTATTCCAAAACTATCTTTGGTGTTATGGTCATTATTAGAATCTTGTAAAAATAAATTTTTAGTCATACGCAATCCCCTTTAATAAAATGATGATACTATAAACAAGCAATTGGTAAAAATATACTTTACATAAATTCAATAATTGAACTTGTTCATGGTAGTATAAATACGAGGGTAAGATGGCATATACAAAATACCATGCAAAATATTATGCAAATGAATTGATAAAACAGTCGGCATCTAATGATACTGATAGAATTTCAATGTCACTATTTAATGCTTGTGTTAATTTAAACCCTCACCAAGTTGAAGCTGCATTATTTGCATTTAAATCCCCTTTATCAAAAGGAGTTATACTTGCAGATGAGGTAGGACTTGGAAAAACAATAGAAGCAGGTTTGGTCTTATGCCAGTATTGGGCAGAAAGAAAGCGGAATATATTAATAATATGTCCTGCATCCTTAAGAAAACAGTGGAGTTTGGAGCTATACGAGAAATTTAACATCCCTAATGTTATTTTGGAATCTAAAACTTACAATGAATATGTAAAAAATGGTGTTATAAATCCTTTTGGCATCAAAAATAAAGTGATTATAATGTCATATAATTTTGCAAATGCAAAACAAGATGAAATCAGAGAGCAAAAATGGGATATTGCAGTTTTAGATGAGGCTCATAAATTAAGAAATGCATATAAACCAAATAATAAAGTTGGTCAAGGCATTAAATTTGCTTTAAAAGATACAAAAAAATTGTTATTAACAGCAACACCATTGCAAAATTCATTATTAGAGTTATATGGTTTAACCTCTATTATCAGTGAAGAAATATTTGGCGATATATCTTCCTTTAGACAACAATATGTTAATTCTTCAACTGGTTTAAATGACTTAAGGAATCGATTAAATGTATTCTGTCAAAGGACTCTAAGACAAGATGTTACAGAATATGTCCCTTATACACAAAGAAAACCAATAACATTTCCTTTTGAAACAACAAAAGTTGAACAAGAATTATATTTAGGAATTTCAAAATTTTTACAAAAGGACGATAGTTTTTCTATACCTAATTCACAAAGAACTCTGATTACAAACGTTGTAAGAAAATTATTAGCGTCATCTTCTATAGCTGTAATAGGGACTCTAGAATCTATTAAAAGCAGGTTGATTGCATTGAAAAATAAAGAAATCTCAGAAGATTCACTTATAGAAATTTCAATAGATGAAGATACTAAAGAATTATTAGAACAAGATTCTGAAGATATTGAAAATGACGACACTGAAATAATAACAGAGTCAAAACAGTATTCAGATGAAGAAAAAGCAAAAAAAATCCAAGATGAAATTGATGAGATAGAAAAGTATATTGAATTAGCAAAGTCTATTAAAACAGATTCTAAAACAGTTCATTTAGTTGAAGCAATAAATAAAGGTTTTGAAGCAATGGATGTTGACGCTTCAAGAAAGGCTTTGATTTTTACTGAATCAAGAAGAACTCAAGAATATCTAAAAAATTATTTAGAGCAAAATGGTTTTAATGGCAAAGTTTTGATTTTCAATGGTACAAATTCAGATAGTGAATCTAAAAAAATATACCAAGAATGGCTAGAAAAAAATAAAAATTCAGGAAGAATTAGTGGTTCAAAGACTGCGGATACAAGAAATGCTATTATAGAAAAATTTAGAGATGATGCAGAGATTTTAATAGCAACAGAATCAGCTGCGGAAGGTATAAATTTGCAATTTTGTTCTTTAGTTATTAATTATGACTTACCTTGGAATCCTCAAAGAATTGAACAAAGAATTGGAAGATGCCATAGATATGGACAAAAACATGATGTTGTTGTCTTAAACTTTTTAAATAGCTCAAATGAAACTGATAAGCGAGTTTACTATTTATTAAAGGACAAATTTAAATTATTTGAAGGAGTATTTGGGTCTTCTGATAAAGTGTTAGGTGCACTTGAATCTGGTGTTGATTTCGAAAAGAAAATCATGGAGATTTATCGTTCTTGTAGAACACCTAAAGAAATAAGCGATGCATTCGATAAATTGCAAGCTGAAATGGATGAGCAAATAAAAGCTCAAATGCAATTAACAAAACAAAATGTATTGGACAATTTTGATGAAGATGTTCATACTCGACTAAAAATAAAATTAGATGAAACAAGAGAAAAGCTCAGTAGATTTGAAAAATTATTCTGGCGAACAACAGAAACTATTTTATCTAAAAATGCTGAATTTGATGATAAAAATTTAACTTTCAATTTATATACATCTCCTATTCAAAATGCAAATATTGGTAACTACTATCTAATATCAAAGGAAAAAGATAAAGAAAATATAATCGGTAGTTATTTATATAGACTCTCTCATCCATTAGGTGAATATGTTATAGATGAAGCAATATCAACTTCTACACCAGATGCAGAAATTGAATTTGATATAAGCAATTACCAAAAGAAATTATCAGTAATAGAAAATTTACAAGGGAAATCAGGTTATTTGGTATTAAGCAAACTAAATATCAAATCTTTTGAAAGTGCTGATTATTTATTATTTAATGCTTTTTGTGACGATGGGACAAAACTTGACCAAGAGATTTGTGAAAAGCTATTTAATATTTCTGGGAAATTTAAACAACAAATCGTCATTCCAGAGTCTATAAACAAAGAATTAGATTTAGATGCTAAAAGACATATAAATTCAACTATTGATACAAATCAAAATTTAAATAATAGCTATTTAAAAGGAGAAATCGATAGATTAAACAAATGGGCAGATGATTTAATAGGTAATTTAGATAAAGAAATTACTGATGAAAAACGAAAAATGCGTAATTATTTGAAAGAAAGCTCCCAAGCTACAAATAATGCTGATTATATAGAATTTCAAGAAAAAGCAGATGCTTGTAGAAGAAAAGTTTCTAAACTTCGTAGAGAAATTGATGAAAAAGAAGAAGAGATAAACTTTAAAAGAGATGACAATATAAAAAAATTAAAAGAACAAATGAAAGCTGATATTAAAACGGAAACATTATTTAAAATCCGTTGGAAAGTGGTATAGGTGGGAAATGAGTGAAAAACTAAATGATTTAAAGAAGAAATTAAAAGAAATATTTCAATTAGATCAAACAGATTTAGATTTCGGTATTTATCGAATAATGAACGAAAAGAGCTCAGAAATTACCGATTTTTTAGATAATAAACTATTACCACAAGTAAAAGAATCTTTTAGCGATTTAGCTAATGAAGATAAAGCTTCTATACAAAAAGAACTAAATGAAGCAATTGAACAAGCAAAATCATTAGGAGCAAACCCAGATGATTTACCTAAAGTGAAAGAATTAAAAGCCCAATTATCATCTTCAGTTGATTTAACAGTATTAGAAAATGATGTATATTCTCACTTAATAAGCTTCTTTTCAAGATATTATGAAGGCGGAGATTTTATGTCTTTAAGAAGATATAAAAAAGATGTTTATGCAATACCTTATGAAGGTGAAGAAGTAAAATTACATTGGGCAAACTCCGACCAATACTATATTAAAACCTCAGAAAATTTTAAAGATTATACATTTACAATAAGTAATGATGAAAGCAAACAAACTGTTCATTTTAAATTAATAGACGCAGAAACAGAAAAAGATAACAACAAAGCTGATAAAGAACGCAGATTTATCCTTATAGATGAAAATCCTATAGAAATTATTGATGGTGAACTATATATTAAATTCCAATATACAATTGATGAAAACAAAAAAAATCAAAAGAAACATAATGAAGAAACTATTTCAAAACTTTTACCTAAATTATCAAAAAGTGAATATGCAGATTATATCAATCTATTAGATAAGAAACCTACAGAAAAAAACAAAGATAGAACATTATTAGAAAAACATCTTACCGATTATACTGCAAAAAATAGCTTTGATTATTTTATACATAAAGACTTAGGAGGATTTTTAAATAGAGAATTAGATTTCTATATAAAAAATGAAGTCCTAAACTTGGATGACTTAGATGAAAATAATATCAAAAAATCTCTCAATAAAGCTAAAGCAATCAAAAAAATTGCACAAAAAATAATTACACTATTAGCTCAACTTGAAGAATTTCAAAAGAAATTGTGGCTAAAAAAGAAAATGGTTGTAGAAACAAACTATTGCCTAACATTAGATAAAGTAGATGAAAGATTTTACCCTGAGATTATTTCAAATGAAGCACAAATACAAGAATGGGAAGAAATATTCAAAATCTCAGAAATTACTGCTGACTTAACAAAACTAGGCGGTGATACATTGCTAAATGGCACAGATAATGATAAAAAAATAGAATTTTTAAAACAAAACCCATATCTTGTATTGGATACTAAATTTTTCTCCCAAGATTTTAAATATGATTTAATCTCAACAATTGAAAATTTAGATGAGCAAACAAACGGTTTGTTGATTAATGCAGATAATTTCCATGCTCTTAATTTGTTACAAGAAAAGTATAAAGAACAAGTAAAATGTATCTACATAGACCCACCCTATAATTCTCCATCTAGTGAAATAATATATAAAAACTGTTACAAGCATTCTTCTTGGCTTACTTTAATGGAAAATAGAATTAACATAAGTAAATGTCTTAATACAATTGACGGTTCCTTGATAACTGCAATAGATAAATATGAAGAAAATGGCTTGCAAAGACTTTTAAAACAAACTTTTGCTTCTCGCGATATTGTATCTGTGGCAATTGAACATAATAAAAAGGGAACGCAAGGTGATCATTTTTCCTTTTCAAATGAATTTGCAATCTTTGCAATTTCCGCATCTTTAAAGAAATTAAATGAAAAAATAATATCAAAAGAAAATTGGGAATATTCAAATTTAAGAAATTGGGGTGGAGAATCAGAAAGAAAATATGCAGCCAATTGTTTTTATCCTATTTATGTTCAAAATAACAAAATAATTGGGTATGGAGATATTATTGATAATGATATTCATCCACAAAATAATGAAATTATTAAAAATAAAAATATTTTAATGTACGACGATTTAAACAATCCTTTAAATGGTAAAAAAAGTGAATATTTTGCAACAGAAAAAGATCCTATTATTGCAATTTATCCTATTGACCAACAAGGCATAGAAAGGAAATGGAGATATGAAGTAAAAACATTACACAATATTTTTAAGAATTTAAGAATTAAAACAGAAAAAGGTAAAAGCATTACGATTGAAATGCCAAAGTGTACTGAACAGTTTAAATCATTGTGGTCATCGTCAATATATAATGCTGGTGACAATGGAACAAAAGTATTAAGAAATATGGGGATAACTGAATTTGATTTTCCAAAATCTATCTTTACAGTTAAGGATTGTGTTTTTGCTACTTCCAATAAATGCGATATAATCCTTGACTATTTTGCAGGTTCAGGTACAACAGGACATGCTGTAATTGAATTAAACAGAGAAGATAGTGGAAACAGAAAATATATTCTTGTTGAAATGGGCAAATATTTCAGTACAGTTACAAAACCTCGTATTCAAAAAGTTATATATTCAAAAGAATGGAAAGATGGAAAACCTGTTAATAGAGAGGGTGTTTCTCAGATTTTTAAATATATGTCATTAGAATCTTATGAAGATGCACTAAATAATTTGCATAAAAAAGAGGTACAAGTCGCTTTAGGACAGGATGTAGAAGAACAATATAAATTATCCTATATGATGGACTTTGAATATTCTAATAGTATATTTAATCTTGAAATGTTCAAAAATCCATTTGACTATAAGATGAATATTACAATAGGTAATGAAACAAAGTTAGTCAATGTTGATTTAATTGAGACTTTCAACTATTTAATTGGGTTAAAAGTTTCATCTATGTATAAAAAAGATGGATTTATTGTTATAGAAGGAACTAATTTAAAAGAAGAAAATATTCTTGTAATTTGGAGAAATATAGAAGAAAAATCTAATGAAGATTTGGATGAGTTCCTAAAACGCAGAAAAATAAATCCTTGTGATTTTGAATTTAACAAGATATATGTAAATGGCGATAATAATTTACAAAACCTTAAAACAGATGAAGAAAACTTCAAGGTAATGTTGATTGAAGAAGAGTTTAAAAATCGAATGTTTGATGTAAAAGAAGTTTAGTATAGGGTAAATTATTATGGCTAAGAAACAAACCAATAAAATCAAATTTCATAAGAAATTAATACTATTCAAATATATTTTAAATTTATTTAAGGTGGATTCTATTGATAAATTAGGACAAAATCTGAAAGATACCTATTTAGAAGAAATTGATATAGAAAAACAACAAACAAAATTCTTTCAAGTTATAAGTAACAGATTGGTTTTCGATGAAGAATATCTCACTGTTGCTCAATTAGAAAGATATGATGAAAATATTATTGCTCATACGAAACATATTAATGAAAACAGGGAAACTCCAATTAAATGGAAGTATTTTCAGTATTTGGAATTATTGTTTACAGAAATTTATTTAGATAAATATTTTTCTAATAAAGAAGATTTGCTTAGAAGTTTAAATGCTTTTAGAGAACGATATAACAAAGAATGCCTAGAAGGTGAAGAAATTTCTGAATATAGCGAAAATGATTTAAATAAAATTGCATTTTGGGCAGCAACAGGTTCGGGCAAAACTTTGTTATTACATATGAATATTTTGCAAATTCAATATTATTTGAAGTTGCATGGCAAACAAAAAGATTATAATAGAATAATTTTAGTTACGCCTAAAGAAGGCTTATCTGTACAGCATAAAGAAGAATTTGAACTATCTAATATTGAAGCAAAAATATTTGACAAAAATTCTTTAGCAGAAGTTGGAAAATCTATTCAGATGAATTTATTACATCAACAAAGCGCCGATTTTGGAATAGACATAATAGATATTTATAAATTGGCAGATGAAACTGGTGATAAGACCATTGCTGTTGAAGCATTTGAATCAAATAATATTGTACTTGTTGATGAAGCTCATAGTGGTGCAAGTAGTTCCAAAGATGGTGCTTGGGTAAAAAGACGTAATGCCTTATCTAAAGATGGTTTTTGTTTTGAATACTCTGCAACATTTGGGCAAGCAGTAGTAAAAGATAATGATTTAACTAATGAATATGCAAAATGTATTTTATTTGATTATTCATATAAGTATTTTTATGAAGATGGATATGGTAAAGAATATCAAAT
>CALUQL010000071.1 GCA_944322895.1 Candidatus Gastranaerophilales bacterium | reverse complement strand
CATTTTGAATTTTCACACAAAAGTTTTTAAAAAACATGTAAACATTTATTTTTTTAACTTTTATATTTTTTTTGAATATTGTAAAATCAAGTTATAAGAAACACCAAGGAGATATTATGCCAAATATTATAGAGGGAATGTTAACAGTAAATAATGAAAAATTCTGCATTATAGTAGCAAGATTTAATGAATTTATAAGTTCAAAGTTGTTGTCAGGTGCTATCGATGAGCTCGTTAGACATGGTGCAAAAAAAGAAAATATTGATATATTATGGGTTCCAGGAGCATTTGAAATTCCTTTAATTGCTAAAAAAGCTGCAAAAACAAGTAAATACAATGCAATAATAACTCTTGGCGCAGTTATTAAAGGTTCAACATCTCATTATGATTATGTATGTGCAGAAGTATCTAAAGGTGTTGCATCTGTTGGTCTTGAAACTGAAGTACCTGTTATATTTGGTGTACTAACTTGTGATAATATTGAACAAGCAATTGAAAGAGCAGGTACAAAAGCTGGGAATAAAGGTGCAGATGCTGCTAAATCTGCAATTGAAATGTCAAATTTGATATCTAAGATATAATTAACTTATGTACAAATGTTGCAAAATATTAAAACACGGTTTATGTTTCTTTAATGATATATTAACGTCTTGCTGTTTTTCGCCTGTAGACCAAATAGATGGACAAGTTCCTCCATTGCTTTATGATAATTATAATGGTCAAATAATAGAGAAAGATGATTTATTTGAGAGGATTAATAAACATGTTTCTGTGTTCAAAAAAGGCAGTTGTCCAAAAGAATGTAATTCTTGTTATCATATAGAAGAACAAGATTGGGATGAGGAAAAATACATTGATTATATAACCATTACTCATTTTAGTATTTGCAATGCCGATTGTATTTATTGTACAAATAACCATGAACTATATGAACGAACAAATAATACATACAAAATACTTCCAGTTTTAAAATCTTTTAAGGAACAAGGCATTATAAAAAAAGGTTGTGAATTGCATATTGGTGGTGGAGAGTTCACTATATATCAAGAATGTGATGATTTGTTAGACCTTTTTGCTATTAATAATTATGCTAGAGTATTTGTTCCAACTAATGCTATTAAATACTCAGAGAAGCTATTTCAAGCAATGGATAAAGCAACTACTTACATTATTGTTTCTCTAGATTGTGGTAGCAGAAGAACGTTCCAAAAAATAAAACGAGTTGATGCATTTAATAAAGTTATTAATAGTTTAAAAAAATATGCATCTACAGAAAAATCCAGAGATGCTATAAGGTTAAAATATATTATTATTCCTACGTATAATGACAATATATCTGAGTTTAAAAAATTCTTAAAAATTGCTAAAAAATTGGGTGTTAGAAATCTAATTATCGATATTGATGCTAGGTATTCCAGAGTAACAAATTATAAAATTGATAATTATTTTATAAATCTGGCGCAGAAAATGAATGAAATTGCAATTAAACAAAACTTTATAACTGAGTTTTATTCTTTTTATTTTCAAAACACAAATGATAAAAAAATAGAACAAGATAATTTCTTTATAAAATTAAAGAAGAAAATATATTTTAAGTATTTTGATAAAGATATAAAAGAACTATATAAGCACCATAGATATGGTGCAAAAAGGTTTAAATATTAATTGAGTATATCTAAAATAAAGGAAATGAAATAATAACTATTCGCTTTCTGCAACAACTGTTACAATTTGATTTCCGTAACTATCAATATGACCATCTGTTTTTTCGATTATATATCTTAAACCCTCTTTGCCTTTAATAGCATTTTGAGCTACTTCTAATGCCTTTTCAAAACTGGTATATTCACCAATTTGTTTTCTTGAAAATTCAGAATAATCTCTTTCTGTAATTACGTGAAACATAATATACTCCTTTAAAATAAAACTCCCGTTTAAGGATTCGAACCTCAATAGCAAAATCCAGAGTTTTGCGTCCTACCATTAGACGAAACGGGATTACATTTATATTTTAATACAAATATTTTTTTTGTTTAACTATTTAATTTTTTTCAATGAGGATATAAAATTATTTGTTTGTACATCTCCATCGACTTTAGTAAGAAAGATTTGACAATCTTTTTCTTCTGCATCAATTGGAGGTAATTGAGAAAGTTCTGCAGCATAATAATTAGAGTCATTTCTGCTATTAAGTGGAATTCTATTTGCTAAACTATTTAATGAAATGTTTCTCAAAAATCCTGCAAAACCTTTATTTCTGTTACTAAATTTTGTATAAATACGCAGAATCGCATCATTATTTTCAAGGTTATAACATCCTACTATATATGCACTTAATTGCGGAGATTGAGATTTTATTCTCATTAATTCCACTTTATTATCTTTTAATTTTAAATCACCTGTAATTTTATCAAAATTTCCTTCGGGAATATTAACTAAATCCGAAAAGATAGATGGACTTATCATTGCAAGTGGATTTCTAAATAATGCTGCAAATTTTAGTACATACTCTATCAATCCAATTTTTTGAATAGTACCATCTTTAACAATAAATTTAATATAACCATTTAATTTTAATGATTCATCAGTATTCAAATCAATTAAACCACTTGCTTTCCCTGATATCTCTCGTTTTAAGTTCAAAATTGCCGTTGACATTAAATCAGAGTTAACATCTTTTATACCAAGTTTTATATTATATTTTTGGTTTTTTAAATCACAATTAATATCAGCAGATGAATGCCCTTCTGCAATTTCAAATCGGTTTGACTTTAATTTGAATACGCTTTCTTTATCCAATGACATTCTTGCTTTTACGTCAGAGAAGTTAATTTCTTTATATTTTCCTTTAATAATATGAACAAGAGATTCTTCAACAATCAAATTTTTAACATCAAAAGTCATTGGAACATCATCATTATTTTCATCTTCAATGACTTCTTCTGTTACAGGAGGCGTTTGAACTGGTTGAGAAAATGCCTTCATTACTCTTGCTATATCTAAATTATCTATAGTCAAATCTGTATGTTTTATTACTATTGGATATTTAATTGCATTTAGAATTTCGCCGTTAAACAAATAAGAACACCTTCTGAACTTCCCTTCAGCATTTATTTTTATTAAATTTTTAACAGTATTAATCTTACCGTTTTTAAGAACTAGGCGCTGAGAGGGAATTCTAATTTTTTCAGCAGTTAAATCAGCATCAATAACAGGATAATTACCATTATCAATATAGTGCATATTGCCTGAAAATTTGCCACCTTTAAACAAACGTTGACCGATTAATACATTTAAAAATTCACTTGGCAATGGATTTGGAATATCAAAGCCCAAATCTAATATCTTTGCATCAGAAATTCTCATATTTCCATTTAAAGTCAAAATTGGTTTTATTCCTTTTGACTCTTTATTTATTTCTTTCGCAATATAGTAATTAATTGTTTCGATATTTACAATATCACCTTTTATATGAACATCAGCCTTTAATGCTCTATCATAATTAACAGGACTTAAAGAAGCACCATCAACCAAAATATCATTACCCTTAGATATTTTTCCCATTAATATTACATCTGTATCAGCACCAAGAGAATGAATTAATATCTTAGCTTTATCTTTACCTACTAATGTTAAAGGTATCATTGCAGTTTCAGAAAGATACTTTCCAACAAAATCATTTGTTAAAAGTGCAGTCATATCAATATTGGTATCAACCGTTTTCATATAATCAGCAACAGTGCCATTAAAACTAAATTCATTTGAAGGTTTATTATCATAAAAACCTTTAAAATCTTTTAATATAAGATTATTTTTAGTAATTTGAATATTGCCTTGAGATAGAGTAAATGGCATATTCGCTAATGCTGTAAGTTTTGAAGAAAGTTTATTTAGCTTAATATTCCCTGTTATATCATTTTTTGTTAGCGTTACACTAAAATCAAAATCACCATTAATTCTTTTTAGAAAGATTAATACGTCATTTATATTATTCTCAACAACATTTGTTTTCAAAAGCTTTATTACATCCGGAATAAAAAATCTTTTTGCATATACAGTTAATCTATAGCCATTTTCTCTGGATGCTTCTGCATTAAAAAACATTTTAGACTGATTAATTGTCAATGGACAATCATTCACATATATATGTTTATTTTTAATTACGATTTTGTCTTCATCTTTAAATGAAAAAGTTACAGTTCTTTTATTTTTTATAATTTCACCATCAAAATTAATATGAACATATCTCTCAATTTTCTGTGTATTATCCACATTTAAATTTGTAGCTTTTAACCTAACTTTTGTACCATTATCTAAAATATAAGACACATAACATTCATTTAAAAATAGAACTGAATCATAAAAATCGAAATAGAAATCGGATTTCTTAGACGAAGTATTTGTGTTATCAATTTTAAAAGCACGTAATAAATTATCAACATCAATAAAGAACTTATCTGCACCAAATCTATTTATTTTAATCTTTTTTTTCAAAATTTCTTCAAAAGATATAGATAAATCAAAATCACTAACGGCAAATAATTTTTCGTTATTTTTTGAAACAAAAATTTTATCAGTCTTAAATTCTATTATTGGATTTAAGCCAGTTTTTAACTCCGGAGTTTTTATAATAATATCAACGTCAGCACACTTTTTTGCAGTTTTTTCAACAATGGATATAACATGACTATTTGATACCAAAAAAGGCAAAACCTTTGTATATGCAAATATAGCTGCAAAAAACAAAATCAAAATTAATATAAATAATTTTAAAAAGAATCTTTTCATATCATCATGATATAATAAAATTATGAAAAAGTTATTATTATTAACAGTTTTAATATTTTTTACTTTGCAAAATTTATCATTTGCAAGTGTCAAGATATATAGTGAAGAAGGTAAATTTGGAATAAAAGACCAAGCTGATAATATTGTTGTTAAACCAAAATATAACAAAATTATAAGACTTGGCGAAAATGGATTTATAGTTCAGAAGAAAAGTAAATTCGGAATTATAAATTCAAATGGTGAGATTCTTGTACCAGTAAAATACAGGCATGTTGAAAGAGTCTTGGGCAAATATGCAAAACTTGGTAATTATGGAAACTTTGGACTATATGATGAAACGGGTTTTGCAATTATTCCTCCTGTTTATGACTCTATAGATTTGCTTTTTGGTGGAATGGTTCTTACATATGATAATTTTAAATATGGAGTAGCGGATCTGGATGGCAGAATAATCTTAGATAATATGTTCGATGATATATATATGCCAAAACCAAATATAATGAGACTTCAATATGAAGGTAATTGGTATGAAATAGAACAAGTCACATCAGACACTCTTAAGTTGCCAGAAGATGTAAAAACAGTAAAAGATAATCCCGACTTTAAAGTTAGTAATATTGTTGTAAATACAGGTATTGCATCAGGATACTCTGTTGTTACTTTTACCGATTATTTAATTAAAGTATTCTCCTCAATATCTCCCGCTCATGAAGATACAATAGATCAATTAATGCTATCTCAAGGAGCTGAGACGGTTTCAATTTTTATTAAATTTTCTTGGCTACCAAAATATCCATTTTATTATGCCAGAAATTATTACAAATATGTAAGAAATCCTAATAACGGACCTCTTTTTGATGTAAAGAAAAAACTAAAATCAAAAATCAAATAATACTTTTAAGTTCGACTTTTACATCATTCTTATTTAAGTTTCCATCCATTTTGACTCTAAATGCACTTTGTTCGTCAGGATTAGCGACTATTGGAGGAACTTCTTTTAGCTTATTTTTATATTGATTCAATGTATTTTCAGGCTTGAACACAAACTTGAAGATCCAGGGTAATGGAATAAACAAAATTTTGACTCGTCCCATTTCCCGGTTATTATACTTACCAAATAATCTTAAATCTGCTTTTTGAGAGTCAAAGTTATAATCCCCCTCTACTAATAAGGATAAATATTTTTGCGATGATGTAATCTTTGCATTATATATGGACTCATTATTAAAACAAAAACTTCCTTGCAAGTTTGAACTTAGTGCTTTCATATTTTTAATATCAATGTTAATAATATCGGATAACTTAAATTTAAACGGATGTCTAATTTTTTTTGATTTTCTTATGATAAATTCAGTACCTCCAATTTTAGGAAGATATCCTTCTTCTAAAGAAAAAGTCGCATAAGCTTTAACTTTATCAAAAGAATCTTTAGTTTCAGCATGCAAGGTAGCATTAGCTGTACCTTCTATCTGATTAGGCAAATCAAATATAACATCTGCAACGGTATTAGAATCAATATTTTTAGCAGTAAAAATAACATCAGAAGTTTTTTCTTTTACATTATAAATGCCATTTGCATTTATGATTCCCTTTGCAAAATTTATTTGAGGTATTGCAAAAGAAAATATATTGTCTTTTAAACTACCTTCTATAATTATGTTATTTAGTTCCAATTTTTTTCTTTTTATTTTATTAAGCCTAATAACCCAATTATCAATATCTAAATCGAGTTTTTCAGGAGGTGTTGGGAACCTTAAAGAGTTTTGTTTCTTTATTATTTCTCTTTTTTTATCAATTGTTCCAAAAATATATTTATCTAAAAATAGTTCCATATTATAAACATGAATTTTATTAATGAAGTTATTTTCAGCATCTAAATTTGCTTCAAAAACGGAATTTAAATATTCACCGTTTGCAATAATTTTCATTTTTGTAGAATCAGCAACAACATTTGCTTTTTCTATATAAAAATCTTTATATAGAGAGTCTTTAAGTGTAAAAATCCCGATTAAAATATCTTTTTCAAAGTCATATTTTAAGTCACCATTAAAATAACCACCACTAATATAGCGACCAAAAGAACCCGTTACAGAAACAGGTGCAAAACCATTTGTTTTACAAGAAATATATGAAGGGACTAAATGTCCATTGCGCTTAAAAAATAATCCATCACCTAAAATAATATTAGAAATATTACTACCTTCTTGCAAAGAATAATCATAATGTAATATTTTCAATGTATCATTTTCTTTTAGTGTTTTTACAAACAACCTGCGATTTTTATCTATTAATCCTAAATATGCATTTTTGTAATGTAAATCAGAGTCTTTCTTTAACTTTAACTTATAATTTACATTAATTTTTTTATTTTTAACACTATAATCTACACTGGTTGCAGCATAACCTTGTAGTGATAAATAAGGAATATACTTTGATACTGATTTATTTGTCAAATTTGCATATACATTACCAACTACCTCTTGATTTTTTTTAGCAATATTACTCAATTTAAAAGATGTATATACTTTTTCACCGCCTAATATACCTGTTTCTGCGGCTTTAAGACTATCTTTATCAAAGATAAAATCAACTTTTTTAAAGAATATTGGAACATCAAATAGAAGCGTTTTGGCAGCAAGTTTTTTAGCAATACATTTACCAAAAACACCTTTTTCTTTTACCTGTATATCTACATCCATATAGCCGGAAAAATCATAGAAATTTTCTATTAACTTTTTTGAAGAATCTTTTAATTTTTGAAAATAAAGCAAAGAAGTTTTAATATCACAAATTGGAATATCTTTCCCTTTTACTGAAAAATCATTATTTTTGTCAGAATCAACAATTTTACCGTCAATATATAATTTTGAAACTCCTATTAATACTTGTATGTTTTTTGCATAAACAGAATTATCTTTTATGTATATATAACCTTGTTTCCCAATATTAATAAGATTACGGAATAAATCAGATATTATTTCCCCTTCAAAAGTACAAAATATAGCATTCTGCTTTTTTACTAAGTTAATATTAGAAAGTGAAATAAAAATACTATTTATGCCGTCATTATCAATCCAAATTTCAGCTTTTTTGATATTCGTTATTGGCAATTTATCTAAATTAATATTAAAAGATTTCGTAGAAGAATTTTTATTTAAAACTTTTTTTATTGCTTTTTCATCAATATATAGATAATCTATAACTATTTTTTCTAAGGATAATTTTTTTATATCATATTTTAAATAGCCATTTTTTAAGTTTAAAACCTCTGTATTTTGTACAGATACTTTCAATTCATTAAACTTTAAATCGAAATCTAAATTCGGATGTGAAACAAAATCAAATTTATTAGATTTAACATTAATACCAGTTGTATGTGAAATTACAAAATTGATTTTATTTACAAAAAATTCAGAACTGAAAACAAATGGCAATATAAAGAGAAAAATAGAATACAAAAAAACTATTGTGAGAAAAGAAAATATACAAAATTTTAATATAAACTGATTCTTATTTTTCATTTTATTTCTTGAAATATTAATTGTGCTATTATAGATTTATTATAAAAAAGGGGATTTTTAAATCCCCTTTTTTACTACACTTCAATATATTCTTTTAAACGTTTGCTTCTGTTTGGATGTCTAAGTTTTCTAAGAGCTTTTGCTTCAATTTGTCTGATACGTTCTCTTGTAACACCAAACAATTGACCAACTTCTTCTAAAGTTCTTTGTCTGCCATCATCCATACCAAATCTTAAACGAAGAACATCTCTTTCTCTTGGAGATAGACCGCTAAGTACTTCAGCTAAATCTTCTCTTAAAAGTTCTTGAGCAACTGTCTTAACAGGAGCATCAGCATCTTTATCTTCAATAAAATCACCTAATCTTGAATCTTCTTCTTTTCCTATTGGAGTTTCTAAAGATAAAGGTTCTTGAGCAACTTTTATAATTTCTCTTAATTTTGAAACAGAAATATTCATTTCAACAGCTAATTCTTCTTCCGTTGGTTTTCTTGAAAGTTCCTGAGCAAGTTTTCTTGTTACTTTTTTCAATTTGTTAATAGTCTCAACCATATGGACTGGGATACGAATAGTTCTTGCTTGATCAGCTATTGCTCTTGTAATTGCTTGACGAATCCACCAAGTTGCATATGTAGAAAATTTATAACCTCTTTCGTGATCAAATTTTTCAGCTGCTCTGATTAGACCAAGATTACCTTCCTGAATAAGGTCTAAAAATAACATGCCACGTCCTACATATTTTTTAGCAATACTAACAACTAATCTTAAGTTTGCTTGTACTAACTTTCTTTTTGCAATTACACCGGCATTTCCACCTTGTATGATTTTCTTTGCAAGATCAATTTCTTGTTCTGCAGTTAATAATTTTATGCGACCAATTTCTCTAAGATACATTCTAACCGGATCATCAAAAGAAACACCTTTTGGAAGTAATGCATCAGTTAATGAAACATCTTCATCATCTTCTTCATCAGTGATATCACCAGAGAATAAGTCTTCATTCTCCATCGTATCAATAATTTTATTTCTTTCTGAATTCATTAGAACATCCATTCCATCACGACTGATAGAATCAGGTTCTGTCAT
>CALUQL010000070.1 GCA_944322895.1 Candidatus Gastranaerophilales bacterium | reverse complement strand
ATTTTTTTGCAATTGGTGTACTCGTATTTTTCTTTATAAATTCTTGTATATCTACACTCATTCTATTATTATCCTTTCAGTTATTATATACTCATTAAAACCATTATTTATTATTTTGTATTGATAACTTCCAACTTGCCAAGTTATAATTTTTTTATTTTTCATTGATGCAGGCAAATTTGTATTAAGTTCACTTAGCAAATTAGCATACTCTTCCTTTTCTATGAAAATTGGTTTTATACTAGTTCTGTTAATTTTATCATACAGAACTTCATTTTTACCAACATTATATACATTGTTTACAAGAGCTCTATATTTGTGGAGGTCTTCCGTTTTGTTACTTAGTCCTTCCACATATTTTTTATAGTATTCTTCAAGTAATGCTCTTTTATCAGAAGCGTTCATAATATTTTGTTTAGATACAGCTTTACCTATTTCTCCTAACGCATACCCAAATCCAACCCCCATAACAAAACCTAATGTTGCACCTTTAACTGTCGATTTAAACAGGCTATCATCATGCAACAGCCCCTCACCCAAACCAAAAACTGCACCACTGGTTACTCCTCTAATAGAACCTTTTGTAATTTCATTCGCTATTAAATGTCCAAACTTAGGCGAAAGAACTTTAGATATTGCACCTACAATTTTTACCTCTTGGGCAACTGGAACAAAGGCACTTCCGATTTCTAATGTAGCTCCTGCTATATTTTTTAGATGTTCTAACAATCTTTCCTTTTCAATATCAGATAATTCTTTTTGTGCCTGAACTTTAATTGTTTCTACTGTTTGATCATCTGAATTTATAGGATATTTTACGTTATTAAAAACATCATAATTGTTTTCTTCTGTTTCAATAAAAATTTTTGAATTAACTGTATCCTCATTTTGAGGAGATTGTTGATAATATTTTTTTTGAGGCGTAAATTTTATTTGGCTTTTTTCTTCTCCCATATTGGGATAAAATATTTCAGCAATTTCTTCATAACTTTTTTTTCTTGTCTGTTTTGCTTTTGTTATTGGACTTTGAACTTCTATACTTACATTAAAGTCAGGAAGATTACTATTCCTTTTTGTATTTATATAATCAATTTTCTCACTTGTTTTTATCGGATTTGTAACAATTTTTTGGGGTTTTACTTTAGGTTCTCTTTTTTTATCAGACTCTAATCTTGTTGTGTGAGTTTTCTTTTTGGCAATTACCGGATACTCATCTAATCCCAAAGTATTATTAAACGCTTCAATATCTCCAAATAAATTTTTTCGTTTATAACTTCTTATATTATTATCAGGATGATTGTACAATATCTCAGCTCTATCTTGATTATTGTATACGTTTTCCTCTATTCCAACTTTTAATAAAATTTTTCCTTTATTTTCCATAAAAACCTTTTAACTTATAACTTTTACAAGTTTCCTCTCACCATTAAAATTAACTGCATATTGATATATTTTTCCGTTCTTATACTCTCGGTTAATACCGTAAACAAAACCCGAACGCTCTTTTGTGCCGTATTGCACTTTAATTTCTTGCCATTTATCATTTTCTATTTTTTTAATAAATGCCGATACTTTCTTTCGTTTTGGTCTAAAAGTTTCATACTTTTGAGTTTTTACATTAAACTGAACCAACTCGGCTACTAACGCACCACAAATCGGACATACCACAACTTCCAGTTTCCTATCTCTATACCCAAAATCAGGCAACAAGAACACTGTTCTAAGAGGCTTGTGGTAGCCTCCGCAACAATAAATCACACCATTCCCCCTTGACTTAACGAACCCAGTCACCTTTTGGCTAGAATTTCTCAATTCTACAGACTCTGCATAATAAAATTGAAATCTACTCATTTTTATTTGCTTCGTCTTCGCTACTCAAGTCTTAGCTCAAATCACAATTTTATAATAACATCTTTTTGTTCTATTCGATATATCTTTAAGAAATATATTTACATTTTGTTACATTTCTATTCGATACATTTAGTGTTTTCATATATTATTATCTGTGATATGGTTCATTTGCATTAATTTTAAAAGCGCGATATATTTGCTCGATTAATAGTAGCCTAATCATTTGGTGTGTAAATGTCATTTGAGAAAAGCTTATTTTTAGATTTGCGATATCACTAACTTTCTTATGTAAGCCATTCGCACCACCTATAATAAAAACAACATCATTTATACCTTCATTTGAAATATCTTTTATTTTTTGTGCAAAAGCTTCAGAAGAAAAACTTTTTCCTTTAATTTCTAAAGTTATAATATAGGAATTTTGTTTTATATTTTGCAATATTCTGTCAGCTTCAATTTCTTTATATTTTTCGCATAAAGATTCATCATTAATTTGTTCAGCAACAACTTCTAAAATAGAGAAAGAACAAAAGGACATGAGGCGTTTTTCATATTCTTTTATAGCATCCTTTAAGTATTGTTCTTTTATTTTACCGACAGCAATTATTTTTATATTCATATAATGATTATAAAAAATAGATTGAGTTAAGTAAAATGTTTTTTACGTTCTGTTCTATTAAGGGAATATTTAGGTTACAATCGACATGTCAAAAAGACTTTACGAAATATAGTGGAGAAAAAAATGTATAATGTAGCTATTGTTGGTGGCGGACCTGCCGGAATATTTGCGGCTCTGGAGATTGTAAAACTTAAGCCGGAATGGAAAGTTGTTCTTGTTGAAAAAGGTGTACAAATAGAAAAAAGAAAATGCCTTTTAAGAGAAGGATATGACAAGTGTCCTACCTGCAAAAAATGTGGTTTACTTTGCGGTTGGGGCGGAGCAGGTGCTTTTTCTGACGGTAAATTAACACTTACCCCTGATGTTGGAGGTCACCTTCTTGATTATATGCCTAGAAAAAGTGTTGAAGATTTAGTTAAATACACTGATGATACATATCTTAAATTTGGTGCTACAGATGAAGTTTTCGGCTTAGACAGAGAAGCGTTTGCTGATATAGAACGTGCCGCGACTTTAGCAGAATTAAAACTCGTTCACTCTCCCGTAAGACACTTGGGAACAGAAAGAAGTTTGAATGTTCTAAAAAACATGCAAGACTACTTAGATAAAAGAATTACAATTTTATATGATACAATAGCTGACCAATTAATAGTTGAAAACGGTCAAGTAAAAGGATTTATTACTCAAGATAATCAAAAGATTACAGCAGAGCATATTATTATAGCCCCCGGAAGAGAAGGTGCTGATTGGTTAACCCATGAATTTGCTAAAAATAAAATAGGTATGGTTAACAATGCAGTTGATGTAGGTGTTCGTGTTGAACTTCCTGCCCCTGTTTTTGAACCGATTACCGAAAAATTATACGAATCAAAACTTATATATCATTCACCAACATTTGGTGATGAAGTAAGAACATTCTGTATGAATCCATATGGAGAAGTAGTAACTGAAAATTATTCAGGTATTGCTACCGTTAACGGACACAGCTATGCAAATTACAGAACTAATAATACAAACTTTGCATTATTGGTATCAGAAAAATTCACAGAACCTTTTAAAGAACCGATTGCATACGGACAACACGTAGCAAGATTAGCAAATATGCTTGCCGGCGGTGTATTAGTCCAAAGATTTGGAGACCTGCTTGACGGACGCCGTTCTACTCCTGAAAGAATTAAGAGCAGCATAATAACTCCAACTCTTTCTTGTGCAACGCCAGGTGATTTGAGCCTTGTTCTTCCATACAGACAAATGACCGCTATTATTGAAATGCTTTATGCTTTAGATAAAATAGCACCAGGTACTGCTTCAAGATATACTTTACTATATGGTATAGAAGTAAAATTCTATTCAGGAAGAGTAAAACTTACAAATGATTTAGAAACCGAAGGTGTTAAAAATCTATACGCAATCGGAGATGGTGCAGGCGTAACAAGAGGTTTAATACAAGCTTCCGCATCAGGTGTTCACGCTGCAAGAGTAATTTGTTCTAAATAAAAAAGAGAGATAAATATGGCAAAAACATTTTTATATAACGACCACATTAAACTTGGTGCAAAAATGGTTGATTTTGCAGGCTGGGAAATGCCTGTTCAATATACAAGCATTATAGAAGAGCATAACAATGTAAGAAACAATGCAGGTTTATTTGATGTTTCACATATGGGTGAAATTTTTATAACAGGTAATGATGCATTAAACTTTTTACAAACTCTTGTTCCGCAAGATATTTCCAAAGTTATAGATAAAAAAGCAAAATACTGCCAATTTACAACAGAAAAAGGCGGTATTGTTGATGACTTATTCATATATAAGTTAGAGAACAATAACTATTTATTAATTGTAAATGCCTCAAGGCTTGAGGAAGATTACAATTGGTTAATAAAAAATAAAAATAATTTTGATGTAAAAATAGAAAACAAATCAAATGAATTATCAATGGTTGCACTTCAAGGACCAAAAGCATCTGATATTTTGGAAGAAGTTGGATTAAAAAAAGAACTTCAACCCCATACAATGTTCATAACAAAAACAAAACTTATCGGAGAAGATGTATATATTTCAAGAACAGGATACACAGGCGAAGACGGATTTGAAATAATTATAAAAAATGAAAAAGTTTCAGACTTATGGAATACAATTCTTGAAAAAGGTAAAAAATATAATATTTTACCAATCGGACTTGGTGCAAGAGACACATTAAGACTTGAAGCAGCAATGAGCCTGTATGGACATGAACTGGACGAAAACACATCTCCTGTTGAAGCAACTTTAACTTGGTCTATAGATAAAGATAAAGTTGAAAATTATATTGGTAAAGATATAATCCTAAACCAAATTAAGAATGGAGCAGAAAAGAAATTAATTGCATTCAAAATGACAGATAGAGCAATTGCTCGTAACGGATATAAAATATGTTTAAATAATGAAGAAATAGGCTACGTTACAAGCGGATGTGTTGCACCTTCGATCGGACAAAATATTGGCTTGGGTTATATAAAAACAAACAAAAATTTAAAAATTAATGATACAATTCAAATAATGATACGTAATAAGTTATATAACGCTATAATTACAAGCAAAAACTTTATAGAGAAACATAATAGAGGAAATTAACCAGAGGAGTAATTAAATGACTATAAAAGACAATATGTTATGCAGTAAATCACATGAATATGTATATGAAGAAAACGGAAATTATAATATAGGTCTAACAGACTATGCAATAGAACAACTTGGCGATATTGTTTTTGTTGAATTGCCAGAAGTCGGAACAAAATATACAAAAGGTGAAATATTCGGAACAATAGAATCTGTAAAAGCCGCATCAGAAATATACATGCCAGTTGGCGGAACTGTAGTGGAAATCAATGAACAATTGATTGAAAAACCTGAATTATTAAACGAAGAACCTTTTGAAGATATGTGGTTAATAAAAGTTTCTTCAGAAGCATATTTAGAAGATAGTAAAGATTTATTGGATTACACAACATATAAAGAAGAAGTTGAATAGAATGAAAAATTTTAAAGCTAATTCAGATGAAACAATAAAAGAAATGCTTGAAAGCATCGGAGAAAAAAATCTTGATGATTTGTTTTCTATGGTAGATAAAAGAGCAATAATGCCCAAATTAGATTTACCTGATGCACTAAGTGAAATGGAAACTCAAAAAGAGGTAAGAAATCTTTCAAAAAAGAATAATATAGAATATTCATATTTTATAGGAGCAGGAGCATACAAAAGATTTATTCCTGCTGCCATTTCACAAATTTCATCAAGATTTGAATTTAATACAGCATATACACCATATCAACCTGAAATTTCTCAAGGAACATTACAAGTAATATATGAATTTCAATCTATGATTTGTGATATTACAGGTATGGATGTATGTAATGCTTCTGTATATGATGCAGGAAATGCTTGTGCTGAAGCTATGTTAATGGCTTCAAGAATAAGTGGTAGAGATAAAATTCTTGTTAGCAAAAGTATAAATCCTCAATATATGGAAGTTATAAAAACATACGCTAACGCTGGGGATATCAAAGTAGAATTTATTGAAACAAAAAATTTCAAAACTGATTTAGATTCTATACAAGATAAATTAACCTCAGGAGAATACTCTGCTTTATTAATTCAAAATCCAAACTTTTATGGAACTATTGAGGATATAGATAAACTCAAAAATCTAAATAAAGACACAAAAACATTGTTAATTATGTGTTTAGAAATGATGAGTAATACAGTATTAAATAAACCATCAACATATAATGCAGATATTGTAGTGGGCGATGTACAGTCTTTTGGAAATCCTGTTTCTTATGGTGGTCCATATGCAGGCTTTATTGCAACATTAGATAAATACAAAAGACAAATGCCTGGTAGAATTGTCGGTAGAACATTAGACGCTGAAGGCAAACAAGCATTTACATTAACACTTCAAGCAAGAGAACAACACATAAGAAGAGAAAAAGCGACCAGCAATATATGTTCAAATCAAGGATTAGCGATATTAAATGCAGTTATTTACCTTTCATTACTAGGCAAGAAAGGAACTCAGCAAGCTGCATATTTAAGTGCAAAAAATGCACATATGTTAGCTGATGGATTACAAAAAAAGGGTTATAATGTATTAAATCAGGATTTCTTTAATGAATTCATTTTAGAAATTGATAATGCCGATAACTTCTTAGCAAAAATGAAACAAAATGGAATATTAGCAGGTTATAAAACAGACACAAAACAAATATTAGTTTGCTGTACAGAGATAATAACAAAAGAAGAAATAGAAAAATACATAAACTGCGCATAACAACAAACAAAAAGGGAATAAAATGGACTATTTAAGAAAAAACTCAAGCTTAATTTCTATAGTTATTTTATTTATAGTTTGTCTTCTCTTATATTTTCCAAATATAGGGAGCTATCCTTTTATAGATACAGATGAAACAAAATTTGTATCAATAGCAAAAGATATGTTGAATTACAGCGATTGGATAAATATAAAAATAAACGGAGAAAATGCGTTTGATATTTCTCCTTTATTTTTTTGGATAACAAATTTATCTTGTTTGCTTTTTGGGAAAATAAACAGTGAAATAGTAAGATTGCCAATTTCTATAATATCTGCAATCGGAATAATTTTTCTTTATATAAGCATAAAGAAGATTCTAAGAAAAACTTATTCTTTTATAATTTCATTGATAATGGCAACATGCTTAGGCACAGTCGTTTTTTCACGACTTGCAACAAATGATATTATATTTGTTTTTACAACAATGATATCTATACTTTTCTCTTACTTAACTATATTTTCAAATGAAGAAAAAAACAAAACAAAGTATTGGATAGGTACATATTTTTTCTGTGCACTCTCTATTTTATGCTCAGGATTATTTGGATTTTTTATAGTATTTTTGTCTGTAATTGCAATGCATATTTTTGCAGGTAAATTAAAAGAAATATTTATTCCAAGAAACATAATAATCGGAATATTAATTTTTTCAATATTATTGATTCCTTGGCATCTTATTATGGTTTATAAACATGGGACCATTTTTATAAAAGAATATTTATTTGTTTACAATTTTCTAAATTATCTAAATATAAAGAACACATTAATTGTAATTGGATTTTTTATATTAGGATTTTCACCTTGGTCTTTTTCCTTTTTATGGATACTTGGACAAAAAGCAAAAGACATTTTAAATTCAATATTCTCCTATTTTAAAGATAACTCAGAAGAAAAACTAAGAGAAAAGTGGAATAATCTTAGTAAAATAGATAAATTTATTTCTTTAAATACAATTGTTTTTTTCACTTCGTTAATATTTGCATTACTATATGGTTCTAAATACACATTCTTAATTTTATTTTTAATGTTTCCTGCATCTTGCCTATCAGGTCATTATTGGTATGAATATATGATACGAAAAGAACACGATAAAAGTATATTTTTTGCAACAATGATACCAAATTTAATATTAATTATATGTTCACTATTAGGATTATTTGGCCACAATATAATAAATAGATGGTTATTCCAGAACTTGAGCCATTTAATATTACCGCTAGTAATTATATTTTTCATCATTCCTATAATAAGTATATTTGCTGTAATTTTAAAAAGCAGAATAGTCCCATACGCTTCTAACGTAATATTAATGATTAGTTTATCATTTGTGATAACGCCCACAATATTTAATTTCATAACTCAGAATGGCGGAGAAAACGATTTGATAAGTTTTGCGCAAATTGCTAATAAAGACAATGCGCCTTTAACTGCGTTTATTCCGGCAAAAAAATACAGTTTAATATATTATTATGATAAACCTATAACATTTCATAATAACAAAGATTTTGACTGGTTGGAAAAATATTTAAAAGAAAACCCATATACATATGTGGTTGTTGAGATAAAAGATATGTGGGACATTGAAGCAAGAAATATAAAATATATGTTATTAGACTCAGGTAAAAGATATTGTTTAATACAACATATGGCAACGTCTTTACAAGAGATTCAAGAACCAGAAGAAAATACAGAGCCGGAAGTAATAGTATATTAAAATGATAAAAAAAATAATTCTAAAATTAATAAATATATATCAGTTTTTTTCAAGATTTAAACCACCTGTATGTCGATTTTATCCAACTTGTTCTGAATATACAAAGCAAGCGATAATAAAATACGGAATAATAAAAGGTTGCCATTTAGGAATAAAAAGAATATTAAAATGTCATCCATTCCATCCAGGCGGGTACGACCCTGTACCATAAATTCGTTACAAAAAATTACAAATAAGTTTCTGTTTAGTCAATTTTCTTGTATTTCGTACGTTTTAAAAAGCATAGTAAGGTGAATTAATGCTTAGTATAAAAATATATGGAAAAATAAGGGCTAACAAAGAAATTGTTGACCTCATGAATATGATATGGGGGCTTTGATTTGTTATGTCAATGAATATAGGATCAAAACTCGTATCCAAATTAGGTTCTCCCAATTCAAGAATACCATTAGCAGCAAAAGATATATTTAATTCTGCTGGTTATACATATTTTTCTTATGATGCAGGCGGAAAAATTGAAGGAAAAGACAGACTCGTAGATGAAGTAGGAACAGGTGCCTTATGGCTTTTTGGGATACCTGCATATAAAAAATTAATTGATAAAACTATATTTAAAAAAGCAGGAATTTCGCCTGAAGTAGATGTAAGAATCTTAAAAGATAATAATTATTTAAAAAAAGCAATAGAAAATGCTCCAACTTCGGCAATACTGAAAGATTTAAAAAAAGCCGGAGCTAATATTCCAAAAACAAAAGCCCTTACCATTCTTAAATTTGTTATGTCTCTTGGATTAACTATGCTTTCATATTTTGCATTGACAAAATTTAAGCAAAATATGACAAAAAAGAACATTGAAAAAGAATTTTTAGCTAAACAAATGGCAAAACAAACAAGCCCATTATCACCTTACAATAATGAAAACCCTGTTTTTTCTGATTTTACAGAAAAGAAAGAAAAGAATAATACTCCATCATTTGGGTCATCTTCACTATCAAAAGTCGCCGAATCAATTGTACTAAATCCAATAAATAATATGTTCGTACTTGATACTTGTATATCTGGAGAAAGACTTTCCAGTGCAAGAACTAAAGGTGAATT
>CALUQL010000069.1 GCA_944322895.1 Candidatus Gastranaerophilales bacterium | reverse complement strand
GTCCATATAAATACTTCTCTTGTATATTTAATTTGTGTTTTACTTGTGACGATAGATTTTATATATTTTGTTGCTCTTTCTTCTTCATATGTAGCTATGTATATAAAAGGGAATCTTGCTTTTAAAAGATGTGATAGTTTCTTGGGATTAGTTTCCATTATTCATTTGCCTCTTTAATTTTATTTCAATACTATCATATTTATCGGTTTCTTTCCAGTTTTAGTGAATGTTAAACATATCTAATTTATTTGTGATTTTTTCAAAATCACCCATTCCATTGATAAAAATTATTCCGTTTTTATCAATGTTAATTTCTATCTTATTTTTATATTTGTTTATTATGTTTTTATCAAATCTGTCAGTAAGAAAATGATAATTTTGATTTTTCGAACCGACCCAAGGTCTTGAGTAATCTTTTTCTTCGTCTTTATATTCTCCATCAATTAATAAATCGATGTTTTTTATTATATTTGTATATTTATTTTTTAAATTTTCAAAGTTATTACCCGTAAAACAAACAACAGAAAGACCTGCTTTTTTTATTCTTACGCATAAAAATTCAAGTGCTTCTGCTTGCTCAAAGGGTTCACCACCAAGAAAAGTTACTCCGTCTATATTTTTAGTGTTCAATATGTCTTTTAAAATATTTTCTGCTTCATATTCTGTTCCACTATTAAAATCCCAAGTGGCTTTTGCCCAGCAATTTTTACAATGTCTTGAACAACCTTGAAACCATATACAATATCTTGTTTGTGGACCTTCTACTTTTGTATTCTTAATAATTTTATGTATACGAACTTTCATTTATTATATATCTATAATTCTTTCGTTATCTTCATTCTGATTGTCTTTATGAGTTATATAGTATTCTTCTTTTGTTGTTTCTTTAATTTTTCTTCCATCATTCATTCTGTAAGAATCTATATACAGATAGTTTTTTAATTGCTGCTGTAAATGTGAGTTAATATTCATTTCCTCAAAAAATTCGTCAAGAGAACCAAATCCATTATGTTTTTCTCTATATCTTACGATATTTTTTGCTTGGATAATACTTAAACCAGGTAAATCTGTTAGTTCTTTTTCTGTTGCTTGATTAAGATTAAGCATTTCAGAATAATATTTAGGTATATTTATGTTTTCTATCTTTTTTTCATTCTCAGGATCAATTTCTTCGATTTTAAACTGTGATTTAAATGTAGATATGATACCATCGTACATAGATTTCTCATTAAATAATGCACTTATACTGTCAAAAGTTTCTTCAAATGTATTATCTATATAGTTAAGTTCATAAGAATCTTGTTTTAGCCATTCAACTGTAGCAATTCTTTTTTTTATGGATTTATCATAGCATTTTATGATTTTATTTTTTGTATCATATATCAGGGTTACATAATCATTTTTAAGTTTATAGAAATATTTACCTTTTATTAAATATTTTTTGCATTGTTTGAATGCACTTCTTCTTCTTAGTGACAGTCTTACAAAATCAGATAATCTTGTTCTGTTTGTATTATCAGAATAATTATTTTCATTGAATATTCCGTTTTTCTTTATAGGATTTATTAAATATAAAACAATATATAAAATTAGAAATAAAACTCTGTACATAATAATGTTATTATACACAGTTTTTTATAATTCTAATCGCTCTGCTAATTTTGGAACTAATAAATCCCAAGCTTTTTCATTTGGATGAACATCATTTGGTATTCTGTATTTTTCTTCAAATAAGTGTTCATTTGTTAATTCGTAACTGTTAATTATTATAAATCCTTCATCCCTGAGTTCATTCCATCTTGGATTATTAAATATCCATGAGTTTTCATTTTCTTCATATTGAAGAATAACTAACTTTGAATTTGGAAATTTTTTGTTTAATATAGATTTCATTTTTAAAAAATGAGCTTTCATAAAATCAAATATTTCATCTTGATTTTTTTTATTATACATATAAAGAATTAAATTTAAGTTTATATATCTTATTATTGATGATTTGAATAAAAATGAATAAATCGGTTTTCTTTCTTCTAATATCTTTTCATTTTCTTTATATAAGATATCTAAGTAAGGGTAGTCTATATCCATTATTTCTCTGTACAATCTGTATAAATGATTATCAATGAAAATAAATATTATATATTCAGGATTATTTATAGTTTTCTCTAAATTATAATGTTCGACTATATATGGAACATATTGAATTCCAAGCCCAGACATGGATCTGTTGAAAACGCTTCTTCCTGTATATTCAGATAATTTATATGAAACTGATTGCTCTGGTTCAAGTAAGAAACCATACCCAAAGGAACAACCAAAAATTAATATTGGTTTTTTTGTTGTTTTTTCTCAAAGTCCCTAAAATAGTTATTTTTTTCATTTTCATTGTATAGTTCATCTAAATTTATTATATGTGTACATTTTTTGTATATTTCTATACTTTCTTTGAACCCTAAGTTTTCTTTTTTTGTTTCTATATAATAAAAAAACAAGTAATCAATAAATAACAAAAGGGTTATATTTATGAGTAAAATTAAAATAAATTTTAAAAATTTTTTCATAATTCTATTCCTTAAGTTTAAAATCATTTATGATTATTGGAAGTAATAAATCCCAAGCTTTTTCTGTTGGGTGATGATTATCTTGCATTTGGTATTTTTCATTACGTAAATCTTCATCTGTGATTTCTTTTGTGGAAATTACAATAAAATTATTATCTTTTAATTTTTGTATAAGTTCTTGTTTATACATAACTTCCCAGTCTTCATAAATTAGAACTATAAATTTTATTTTTTTGTTCCAATGCTTTTCTAATTCTTTTCTTGTTTCTTTGAAATATAATAATGCAATATCTGTAATTTCTTCTGAATTCTTTGGATTTTTTATGTATTTATCGGCATATATATGATTAAAATGTTTTACTAGGTATATTGACTTGAAAAAATTAAGAAAAGGATTATATGGATTATCCATAATAAGTTTATTTTTGTTTTTGTGGAAATGTGGATAAAGATGTAAATCAAGAACATCAAAATACCATAGCATAGAGCGTCTGTAGTGATCACCAATCATTACATAAATTATAGTATCAGAATTTTGTACTGTGTTATAAAAAGACTCAGATAAACTTTGCATATACATATGCTGAAAACTTCCACCGGATATACTTCTGTTATAAACAGGTCGTTTAAGTATATGTGAAAGTTTATAACTTAAGGTTTGATTGTGGTTCAAATGTTGTCCGAAAGCATAAGAACAGCCAAATATAACAATTGGAATTTGATTTTTATATTCTTTTCCGTCAGGAAGTCTTCCAAAAAATATGTTGTTTTCACCGTTAAAATAACTTTCCAAATCCGTTATGTATTCCGGTAAATATGGCATGTATTTGAATTCGTTTATTCTGTATAATTTCGGATGATCCTGATAGTATATAGAAGCATAATATTTATATATGAATATATCTGATATTAGTACTATTAATCCTAATATTAAAATATTGCCGAGTATAATAAGTATGCTTTTCTTATATTTTTTCATTTTCTATATCTAATTTTTTCATTATGAGAGGAGTTAACAAGTCCCAAGCTTCTTCTCTCGGATGGTGGTTGTCTAATAAATATTTTGAAGACTTTAAATTTTCTTTTGTCAAATTGCAACTACTTATTATGATAAAGCCTGCTTTTTTAAGATTTTCTTTTAAATAATTATTTTGTTTATCATCTTCATAGAAAAATATAACATATTTAGTATTTTTCCAGTGTTTTTCCATTTCTTTTTTTGCTTCGGTGAAGTGTTTTATTGCGAAGTCATAGCAATTTTTTTTATTTTTTTCGCTAAGTATAAATTTATTAACATATAAATGATGAATTTTATTTACAAAATATAACCTTTTAATTTGTTTTAGAATTGGATTATTATTTTTAATTTCAATTAATTCGCCATTTTTCTCTTTGTACCTTAAATTCTGTTCATCAGCTAATATGTTCCAAGAAGAGAAGGATAGCAGATATAATCTTCGAATATGGTCATTAATATATACATATATAACATATTCAGGTTCTCTGATTTGCTTATATATTTCGTCTAATTTTGTTTGATAAAGCATATGTTGGACACTCCAACCGGTCCATGCTCTATTGTATACCGGAACTTTTGCAAGTTTTGAAAGTTTATACGAAAATGTTTGTTCATTATCTAAAGAATATCCATAAGCATATGAACATCCGAATATAACAATTGGTTTTTTGTTGTATTCGAGACCTTCAACAGGTCGTCCCCAGCCATTTTCGGGAGTGGGAAATGTTGTTGGATCAAATTTGAAATTTTTTACTCCCGGATGAAATTTTAGCCTCTGAATTGACTGAGGAAAAACTCCTAAATTTCTTAAATGTTTATTTTCTTGTAACCAAATAATGATCTCTACTGATAAAATTAAAAATATAAATACAATTATATTGATTATTAAAAATAAATAATTTTTTTTCATAGGAAACTTCCAATATTCTTTTGATTAAGATGGTATTGAAAATTTTATTTTATGTCAAATACTTCAGAATTAGTAAATAGATAAACGAGATAAAAAATTGTTTATTTAAAAATAAGAAACTTTAACTTGTTAAGAAAAATTTACAAAAAGCTGAAATGATTAAGAAATAACGAGATTTTGAGAATGGCATAACAATTGTATAACTCGTAAGATTATAAAAACAATCGATAGAAAAATAATAAAAAACGTCAAAAAGATAAAAAACATGGGAAAAAACGCTTGATTTGAAAAATTTAACATGTAGGATAGTTATATTGACTATCATAAAATGAGGAAAAAATGTCAAAAGACGTAATAGAATTTGAAGGAACAATAATAGAATCATTGCCAAATGCAATGTTTCAGGTAAAGCTTGAAAACGGGCATGAAATATTGGCTCATATTTCAGGAAAAATCAGGAAAAATTTCATAAAAATTTTACCGGGCGACAAGGTAAAAGTAGAAATGACACCATATGATTTAACAAGAGGTCGCATCACATACAGGTTAAAATAAAGAAGGAAATAAAAAATGAAAGTAAGAGCTTCAGTAAAACCACTTTGTGATAAATGCAAAGTAATTAAAAGAAAAGGCAGAGTAGCAATAATTTGTGAAAATCCAAAACACAAACAAAGACAAGGCTAATTATGCTTTTAAATTAATCTGTTTAAGTAGAAGGATATAAAGTACGGAAGCTAAAGCAGATAGAAAGCAATAGTTAGAAAACGCATTAACCCAAAAATTAAAAATCAAAGAAAGATATAGTAGAAGGAGAAACAATGGCAAGACTTGCTGGGGTAGATTTACCTCGTAACAAAAGAATGATAATTGCATTAACCTATATCTATGGTATAGGACCTGCAAGAAGTGCGAAAATATTGGCAGCTTGTAATATATCTGAAGATTTAAGAACAGATGATTTAACAGAAGACCATATTAGGGCATTAAGAGAAGAGATTGCTCATTATACAATCGAAGGTGATTTAAGAAGAGAAGAATCACTAAACATAAAGAGATTGAGCGAAATCAACTCATACAGAGGAATGCGTCACAGACGTAAACTTCCTGTAAGAGGACAAAGAACAAAAACAAACGCAAGAACAAGACGCGGTAAGAAAACAGGCCCAATCGCCAACAAGAAATAATTGAAGGAGTAATATAGACAATGGCTAGACCGGTAAAAACAAAAAAGAAAGAAAAAAAGAATGTATTACAAGGTGTTGTACATATACAATCAACATTCAATAATACAATCGTAACTTCAACAGATACTCAAGGTAATGCTATTGCTTGGGCTTCTGCAGGTGGCTGCGGATTCAAAGGTGCAAGAAAAGGAACACCGTTTGCAGCACAATCAGCAGCAGAAAAGGTTGCAAAGCAATCAATAGACCAAGGTATGAAAAAGGTTGAAGTTTATATTAAAGGACCTGGTTCAGGCAGAGAAACAGCTATCAGAGCTATTCAAGCAGCCGGACTGGAAATTACATTAATTAAGGACGTTACACCGATTCCACACAACGGTTGCCGTCCACCAAAAAGACGTAGAGTATAATTAATAACGTAAGGAGTCATAAATTGGCTAAGTATACAGGACCATCAAATAAATTATATCGTAACTATGGCGTTACTGATTTATCAAACAGAAAGTTGGTTTCTTCATTAAGACAAAATGCTTCTGGTCAGCATGGCGCAGCAAGAAAGAAACTTTCTGATTACGCTTTACACTTAAACGAAAAACAAAAAATTCGTTTAACTTATTTAGTAAGTGAAAAGCAATTCGTTAGATATTATAACGAAGCAAGCAGAAGAAAAGGTGTTACAGGCACTATTCTTTTACAATTATTAGAGTCAAGATTGGATAACATCGTTTTCAGAACAGGTTATGCTGTTACAAGAAAACAAGCAAGACAAATCGTAAATCACGGGCATGTTTTAGTAAACGGTAAAAGAGTTGACATTCCGTCATTCTTAGTAAAACCTGGTGATGTTATTACATTCAAAGCAGGAAGCAATGATTTTGTAAAATCAGTATCTGAATCAATTGATTTAGCTTTAGCACCTGCTTGGATGACAATTGATAAAGATGCTTTAAAAGTAACTTTTGACAGAATTCCTGAAAGAGAAGAATTAGACCCTGAACTTAAAGAGCAACTTGTAATCGAGTATTATTCTAAATAATTGTAGGAGATTAATTATAATGGAATTAAAAATTAAATGCATAAATACAACAACCAGTTCAGACGGATCTCAATACGGTAAGTTCGTAGTTGAACCGTTGGAAAAAGGCTTTGGTACAACAGTCGGAAATGCTTTAAGAAGAGTTTTATTATCTTCTTTAGAAGGTGCTGCTGTTACTTCTATAAGAATTGAAGGTATTACTCACGAATATACATCAATTCCTGGAATTGTTGAAGATGCAATCGATATTATGTTGAATTTAAAAGGTTTAACAGTAAAAACAGAAGATAGAGATCCTCAACATTTAAGATTAGAAGTGGATAGACCAGGACCTGTTCTTGCAAGTGATTTACAATTGCCTGCAGGGGTTAAGGTAGTAAATCCTGACTGGTTAATTTGTACTATTTCAGAAGGTGGCAGTATTTCTGCAGATATAACTGTTGAAACAGGAAAAGGCTACAGAGCTGTTGACGTTTTGAAAGAAAACAAAGGCAATATTCCAATTGACTTGTTACCAATTGATGCATCATTCATGCCAATCAAGAGAGTAAGCTATAATGTTGAAAATACTCGTGTTGGAGATGTTATTGATTACGATAAATTAACTCTTGAGATTTGGTCAAATGGTAGTATAGATGTATCAAGTGCTTTGAGTCAAGCTGCAAACTTGTTGATTGAACATTTTATGCAAATTGCTTCTATCACAGGTCAACCTGCTGTATTACCAAATGCACATGTTGTTGAAGAAGTTGAAGAAGAAGCACAAACTCCAAGCATTTCAATTGAAGATTTGGAATTATCTGTTAGAGCTTACAATTGCTTAAAGAGAGCTAGCATTAATTCTTTAGCTGAATTATTGAAAAAGTCAGAACATGATTTGTTGAATATCAAGAATTTCGGTAAAAAATCTTCTGATGAAGTAATAGAAAAGTTGCACCAAGTTGGTTTGGAACTTCAACCAAATCCTGAAGGTGTAGAGTTAGAAGAAGTGTAATACAAAAGGACAAATAAAATGAGACACCAATGCAATAGAAACAGACTTGGCAGACCTCAAGACCAAAGAAAAGCATTATTAAGATCTTTGGCAACCGAGTTGTTCTTACATGGCGAAATCAAAACAACTATTTCAAAAGCAAAAGCATTAAAGCCATATGCTGAAGAAATAATCACTCTTGCAAAAAGAGGTGATTTGCATGCCAGAAGACAAGCTGCAAAGTTCATATTTGATGTAGAAACATCAAAATTTGTTGATAGTCAAACAGGTGAAGTTTTCACAGAATTGCAAGAAGGTAAAAAATTAATTCCTCAAACAGTTCTAAGAAAATTATTCTCTGAAATTGGCAAACAATATGAAAACAGAAATGGTGGATATACAAGAATATATCACTTACCACCAAGACGCGGTGATGCTGCAGAAATGGCTTTAATCCAATTAGTATAATGAACAGATACTTATTGGTATTGGAGTACATAGGCACATCATATATGGGAAGTCAAAAGCAACCCGAAAAAATGCCTAACAGTAGTAAGCTTGTAGTAACAATACAAGATGAACTGGAAAAAGCAATCAGTACATTGACAAAAACAAAAACCAAAACAATTTTTTCAGGTAGAACCGATGCCGGTGTTCACGCTAAAGGGCAAACATCCCATTTTGAGACAGAGCTTGAACTAAATCCGAGTAAGTTCGTTAACTCGCTAAACGGTATTTTACCTAGTACCATTAGTGTAAAAGAGTTAAAAAAGGTCCCGAAAACATTCCATGCACAAAAGAGTGCTAAAGCAAGACATTATCGTTATACAATTGCGAACAGGACTCAAAGAAGTGCGTGGGATGCACATTGTTTGTTAGTGAGATATCCTTTAGATGTTCAAAGAATGAATAAAGCTTTGAGTTATCTTTTAGGTGAGCATGATTTTACTTCTTTCAAGAAAGTAAGAACATCAAATCCCGCTAAAATATGCAATATGTATGAAGCGAAAGCAGTCAGAGACGGCGATTATGTTTATATAGATTTTATTGCAGATAGGTTTTTGTACAATATGATCAGATCGATCGTCGGAACTCTCCTGTTGATAGAGAGAAATTCTTTAGCCCCCGAGACACTTAAAGAAATTCTTGATTCAAGGGATAAAACAAAAGCAGGTTCGACCATAAGCCCCGAGGGCTTAGCATTAATTGAAGTAATTTACAATGATATAAATGGAGAAAGCAAATGAAAACTTATTCAGCTAAACCTCTAGAAGTAGAAAGAAAGTGGTATCTGTTAGATGCTGAAGGTCAAACTTTAGGCAGACTAGCTGTATTAGCTGCAAATCTTTTGAGAGGAAAGCACAAACCTCAATATACTCCAAACGTAGATACAGGTGATTTTGTAATTATTATCAATGCTGAAAAAATCTGCGTTTCAGGTAAAAAAGAAACAGACAAAATCTATTATCATCACACAGGATATCCTGGTGGTTTAAAATCAGCATCATTCAAACAATTAATGGAAAAAGATGCTACGTTAGCTTTAGAAAAAGCTATTAAAGGTATGTTGCCACATAACACTTTAGGTCAAGAACAATTTAATAAATTAAAAATATATGCAGGTAGTGAACATCCGCATGCGGCTCAAAAACCTGTTTTATACACAGAAACGGAGGCTAAATAATGGCAGATAAAGAAATTATGGCAACCGGAAGAAGAAAAACTGCTATTGCAGTTGTAAAACTTGTAAAAGGTAAAGGCCGAGTTTTTGTTAACGGTAAAACTTTTTCTGAGTACTTTGGTAATAGAGCTGCTTTAGAAATGATGGTTTATAGACCTTTAGCACTAACTGATAACCAAGAAAACTATGATGTTAAAGTAAAAGCTGTAGGCGGTGGTGTTTCTGCTCAAGCTGGAGCTATTAAACATGGTATCTCAAGAGCTTTATTAAAAATCAATGAAGATTATAAGTCTGTATTAAAATCAGAAGGTTTATTAACAAGAGATGCTCGTGTTAAAGAACGTAAAAAATACGGTCGTAAAAGAGCT
>CALUQL010000068.1 GCA_944322895.1 Candidatus Gastranaerophilales bacterium | reverse complement strand
GCAACAACTCTTGATGGGAAAATAGCAACAAAAACAGGTTCGTCAAAATGGATAACAGATGAATTTTCCCGCTATGAAGTACAAAAACTAAGAAACAAATATGATGCAATTTTAACAAGTTCTGCAACTGTAATAAAAGATAATCCTTCAATGACTTGCAGAATGAAAAAAGGAAGAAACCCCATAAGGATTGTAATTGATACAAATCTTTCAACACCAACGTATAGTAAAATCTACAATAATGATGGGACAAAAGTGTTTATTGTTGTAGGAGAAAATGTATCTGATAAGAAAATAAGAGAACATACTAAATATGTAGAATTCATAAAATGTCCTTTAAAAAATGAACATGTAGATATAAAAAAAGCTGTTGAATTACTTTATAATAAAGGAATTAAGAGTATTTTAGTTGAAGCAGGTTCTAAGCTTAACAATGCCTTTGTGCAAGAGAAACTGGCAGACAAACTTATACAATTTATAGCCCCCAAAATATTAGCAGATTATGATGGAATAAGTTTTATGCAAGGTTGCGATAGAAATGAAATTTCAGAATGTAACAATTTGGTTTTTGTGTCGACGAAAACAATAAAAAGAGATATAATGGTAATAGCAAAGTTTCTAAATGATTGAAAACATAGAGAGGAAGCTTTATGATTGAAAGTGTTTCTATTGCAAGTGTTTCTGCCCCTATAAAAAAACAAAACTTACCAATAGCAAGTTTTCCTGTAAAATCAAATAAAGAGAATAGAGTTGGTGCATACACTGATAGTTTTGTTAAGCACGCAAAGAGATCCACGCCGGTTTTGTTAATTTTAACTGGAGTTTGGACTGCGATAGATAAAGGTTCAAAAAATATACCTATAAAAAAATCTTTAGTAAATAATATCACAGGCTTTTTTCTTCCTGTATTAGTTGCTTCTTCTGCTTTGCTTGCAGGTATTGAAAATAAAAAAACATCTGAAAATAAGAAATAAACTGTTTTAATAAAATTTTTAATGTATAATACTTATATGAATCAAGATTTGGCGGAAAAATTATATAGTTTACAGAAGAATGTACTTGAATTGCATAATCTTTTCGACTTGAATATGGTTGCAAATCAATCAAGGACTATTGAGGATTTATTGTCAAAAGTTGCTTTTCTTGTAAAATCTTCTTTGGGCTTAAAAAGCATAAGATTCTTCCTCTTGAATAACGGAGTCTTTCAGACTAAAAATATAGTGTCAGACTCAGATATGGAATTTGAATTTGATGCAGACAATGCTCCTTTCTTACAAGTGGTATCGGATGATATAGTCAAAATTACAAACCATGACGGAATAATTTATAAAGCGTTTTGGAATACTTATAAATTGCAAGAATTACAAGCAGAGTATCTTAAAGTTTTTAGTAACGAAACTCATGTTTTCTGTGTTTGTTTTATGAGTAAAAAAGAAGATGACTCAAATTTTTCAGAAGATGATTTTCGATATATAAATCAAGTTTTTACTTGTGTTGAACCTATAATGAGGAAATTTATCCAAACAAAAGAGCAAGAATCAAAGATAGTAGAACTAAATAAAACACTTCATAATCTTTCTATTCTTTATAATATTTCTCAAGCTGTTAATTTTATTGACGACTTAAAAAGGTTAATAAGCGTAATTTTGGATAAAGCAATAGAAACCGTTAATGCAGAAAAAGGCTCATTAATGTTATATGATCCTTCAGATAATACCTTGCAAGTAAAAGTTGTATATGGACTAAAAGATAAGAAACATGAAGATGATATAAATAACGGTTTAATTGAATGTCAAAAAATGAAACCGGAAAGTGGTATAGCTGGTAAAGTATTTACGGAAAAGAAGTCTATAATTACAAATCTTGGAGGTCAAGATCCAAGGTTTAACAGGTTTGATGACAGTAGCAATGTTTCATCATTGATATGTGTTCCTTTAATAGCTAAGGGCGAATGTATTGGTATTATAAATATTACGAATAAGAAAAACGGTAAATTATTTAATAAGAAAGATTTAGAATTTGTTGAAGCATTGGCTAATCAGGCGGCTATTGCGGTTGATAATGCTCAATTGTATGAACTCGCAACAAAAGATGGTTTGACTAAATTATATATCCATAGACATTTCTATTTCTTATTGGAATCTGAAATTAAAAGAGTACAAAGATACCATCACGTATTATCTCTATTAATGCTTGATATAGATAATTTTAAACAAGTTAATGATACATATGGTCACTTAGTTGGTGATATGGTCTTAAAGGAGATTGCTACAACTATTCAAAAAACAATTAGACACGTAGATATACCGGCTCGATATGGTGGTGAAGAATTTACTATAATATTGCCAGAAACAGCTGCATTGAATGCTGTTGTAATTGCTGAGCGTCTAAGAAAGAAGATAAGTGAAATAGAGGTTAATGTTGATAATGAAACTATAATAAGACCAACTGTAAGTATTGGTATATCAGAATATCCTAATGCATCAGAAGATATAAAAGAGCTTATTGATTGGGCCGATAAGGCATTGTATGTTTCTAAAGAAAATGGTAAGAACTGCATTCATTTATATTTTGACGGAATGTTTACAAGATATAATCCTTCATAGTTCTTTGTAAACAATCCTAAACTTTTTGACTTGACTGATAATATTAAAAACATGATTGCAATATAATTATATTGTAGTTATATCTTGAAAAGGTAAAAATATTGAAAATAGCAATATATCCAGGCAGTTTTGATCCTATTACGAAAGGTCACTTAGATGTGCTAAAAAGAGCTGCTGATATTTTTGGTAAGGTTATTATTGTAGTTTCTATAAATGTGAATAAAAAAAGTTTCTTACCTTTAGAAGACAGGCTATTATTAATAAAAGAATCTTGCAAAGATTTAAAAAATGTCGAAATTGATAGTTTTGACGGCTTAACTATCGAATATGCAAAAAAGAAGAATGCAAATGTACTAATTAGAGGGTTAAGAGCAGTTTCTGATTTTGAATATGAAATGCAGTTATCTCAAGCAAATAGTGCATTGTGTTCGGATATACATACAGTTTTCTTAATAACAAAGCCGAAATATAATTTTATATCATCAGGTACTGTAAGAGAAATTGCACTAATGAAAGGCGATGTATCGAAGTTTGTACCGGAGCCGGTAGCAAAATATTTAGAATCAAAATATACGAAAGGTTAAAACCATGACAGAGTTAAGAGTTAGTCATTTAATAGATGAAGCAGATGAACTATTAGATAATAAATTTCATGTTGGAAGTTATTGTTTGTTTATGAATACTGATGATATACAAGATATTTTAAGTAAGATAAGAGCTATTTTGCCGGAAGAAATTAAAACGGCAGAAATGATTCTAAAAAGACGTGATGATATATATATGGAAGCGCAAAGCAGAGCAGATAGAATTATTTCAGAAGCACAAAATACGGCAGCAAATATCTTGAGTGAATCTGAACTAATAAGAGCAGTAAGAGAGAAAGCAGCTAAAATTCAAGAGCAGGTTAAAGAAAACTGTGAAGAAATGAAAAATAAAGCTGCAGAAGAAGCAGATGCTTTAAGAAGAAGTGCATATCAAGATGCTATGCAGACAAAAGAAGGTGCTCAAGCATATGCTGAACAAGTTTTAAATAATTTAGAACGTGATATTGAACAAATTCATAGAATAGTTAGAAATGGACAAGATTATCTTGCTCAGCAAAAAGATAAAGCAAAAGCTCTCCCTTCTGACTATAATAATTCTAAGGCATACGCAGAACAATAGTTTCAATATAAATATAGATTTATGATCTTTTGGAGGAAATTTGGCTAATAAAGTTGCAAAACAACCTAGTTCAGACATGCTTAAAATGATGCCGCAAAGTGTTGATGCGGAAGAAGCTGTTATTGGGGCAATTTTAGTAAACCCGATATCATTAGGACGTATTGTTGAATATTTAAAGCCTGAAAGTTTTTATAAACCTGCTCATAAGATAATTTATGAGGCGGTATTAGATCTTTTTAGAAAAAATGAACCTATTGATATTGTTACGGTATCTGAATATTTGAGAGATAAAGAGGAATTAGAAAATGCAGGTGGTCGTTCATATATAAATGATTTGGCTATGAATGTTGTAACTACTGCGAATATTGAATATTATGCTAAAATTATACGTGAAAAAGAAATAAAACGTGCTTTAATTAATGCCGGTTCCGAAATAGTTGCGACCGCTTATGAAAATGAAGATACTGATATAGTTCTTGATAATGCTCAAAAAATGATATTTAATATTGCAGCTCAGAAAGATACTTCTGATTTAGTCGCAATACAAGATTTAGTTGTATCAAGTTATGAAACTATAGAAAGACGTTTTAATAATAAAGATGAATTAGTCGGTGTAACAACAGGTTTTTATGATTTAGATAATATAACTTCTGGACTTCAAAAATCAGATTTAATCATTCTTGCAGCGCGTCCATCAATGGGAAAGACAGCTTTTGCGTTAAATTTGGCTCAAAATGTTGCATTAAAAGGCAAAAAGGGAGTAGCTATATTTTCTTTAGAAATGCCTAAGCAACAGCTTGTAAGTCGTATGCTGTGTGCAGAAGCTGAGGTAGATTCACAAAGAGTACGTACAGGTAATTTGCAACCTAAGGATTGGGAAAAATTAGTTGACGGGATGACAAAACTTTCTGATGCAAAAATATATATAGATGATGCTTCAGGTGTTACGGCTACCGATATCAAAGCAAAATGCAGAAGATTAATGATGGAAGAAAAAGACCTTGGATTAGTTGTAATTGACTACTTACAATTAATGGAAGGCGGTGGAAACCCTAATGACAGAAATCAACAAATATCTGCAATTTCACGTTCATTGAAAGGTTTAGCAAGAGAATTGGACGTTCCGATTATTGCGCTTTCACAGTTATCACGTGGTGTTGAACAAAGACCTGATAAAAGACCTATGTTATCTGACTTAAGAGACTCTGGTGCTATAGAACAAGATGCTGATATTGTTATGTTTATATACAGAGATGAATACTATAACCGTGATAATGTTGAAAATAAAGGTAAAGCTGAAATTATTATTGCAAAACACAGAAATGGTTCAACAGGTACGGTTGAATTATTGTTCCAATCTAACATAACAAAGTTCAAAAATCCGACTAAAACTACAGAATTTTAAACTAACTTTTTAATTCATTGTAAAGTTCACCAATCATATATAAACTTCCTGTTACTATTTTTAGTTCTGGTTTTAGCAAAAAGTCTTTCAATTGGTATTTATTGAACTGTTTAATATTTCTAATCTGAGGGTTGTTATTTTTATATTCTTCAAAAGATATTGCATTTTTATTATTGAATTCAAAATAATAAATTTCATCATCTTCATTAAATAGTATTTTAGCAATCTCTTTGTAATCTTTGGTATTTAGAGTTGAATATAAGAAGATTCTTTTTTGATTATTGAAATAATAATCAAGACTTTTTCTTAGTTCTTTTGCAGCATCAGGATTATGAGCTCCATCAATCAATAGATTTTTGTCTTTAATAAATTCGAGTCTTGCTGGCCATTTCACTGTTTTAAGACCTTCAATTACAGCTTCAGTCTTGATTTTTAGAAATTCAACAGCTTGTAAAACTATTGAAAGATTTGCCTTTTGATATAAACCTAATAGAGGGAATTCACATTTTTTATCTTCAATAGAAACGTAGTTATTTCCATTTTCATATTTCATATTTACATAGTTTGTTGCAACTATTAATTTGGCTTTTTTTTCTTCTGCTGTGTTCTTTATTACTTTGAATCCTTTATTTGAAATTTCTGTTAATATTGTTGATTTTGGTTTTATAATTCCGGCTTTTTCAAATGCAATTTTTTCTATTGTATTTCCGAGTCTGTCTGTATGGTCAAGTGAAATTGATGTAATTATTGAAAGAATTGGTTTTTTACATACATTTGTTGCATCAAATCTTCCGCCAAGACCTGTTTCAATTACAGCTATTTTAACTTTATTATCAGCAAAGTATTTAAAAGCTATTGCCGTCAATATTTCAAATTCTGTGAGGTGAATATTTTTCTTTTCTGCTATAGTACATATTTTTTCTATATATGCAGCAAAATCTTCTTTTGAAATATCAATATTGTTAATTTTTATACGTTCTGTATATTCGACTAAATGAGGGCTGGTATATAGTCCTGTCTTATACCCTGCACATTTTAATATATTTGCTAAGATAGAAGATACAGAACCCTTTCCGTTTGTACCAGCAACGTGTATTATTTTAATTTTTTCTTGAGGATTTCCTATCAGTTTTAATATTGATTGAATTCTTTCAAGTCCAAGGTTTATATAAAATTTTTCTTGAGATGTTAAGAGTTCTTTTGCTTGTTCATAGTTCATTTTATTGTACTTTTCAACTGTTTTACAATCTCTTCCGTCGGATTTGCCTTTGCAAGTTCTTTTGCTTTAGCTTGCATATCAGATAATTTTTCTTTATTATTAATTATTTCTTTTATTTTGTTTAGTAGGTTCTCACCATTACATTCAGAATCTTCCAAATACAAAGCAACACCTTTTTCACACATTTCTTTTGCATTTTTCCTTTGGTGATCTTGTGCAGCATAAGGATATGGTATAAGTATTGAAGCTAAGTGGCATTGTATAATTTCTGTTAAACTTAATGAACCTGCTCTTGCTATTACTAAATCAGAAGCTTTTAACGGATATACCATTTCATCAAAATACGGGCATATCATTAAGTTGTTATTATTTTTAAATTCAGGATATTTTGTTTCTAAATCAATTACTGTATCATTATATTTTTTCTTTCCTGTCTGTAAAATTACAAAGGCATTCAGGTCTTCACTTAATGTCTTTATAATATCTACCATAGCAGAATTTATTGTCTTTGCACCTTGTGAACCACCCATTGCAAATATAACTTTTTTGTCCAAAGGAATATTAAGTTTTTTCTTAGCTTCTTCTTTTGTTACAGTAAAGAATGCTTCACGAACGGGATTTCCGTTAAATATAATATTATTTGATTTTAGAATTTTCTTTGAATTTTCAAATGCAACAGAAACAATCTTAGCTTTTGGAGCTGCCATTTTTGATACTAATCCTGGTACTGAATCACAATCATGAATCATATATGGTTTTTTCAAATTTATTGCAGCAGTTACGATTGGTGCTGAAACATAGCCGCCTGTTGTAAATATAGCATCAGGCTTATATTCTTTAATATATTTTCTTGCTTTCAAAAATGCAAAGAAAAATTGTATTAGCCATTTTATAAGTTCAGGACTCAATTTTCTTGGCATTCCTGATACATTAACAGGTAGAAATTCTACATTCGGATATTTTTGAACTATTTCAAATTCCAAATTTTTCGGATTTCCAATATAATAAATTTTTTCGGTATCTTTTTCTTTTAGTAATTTTTCAACAACAGTAAATGCAGGGTATATATGCCCGCCAGTACCGCCACCTGAGATAAAATATGTTTTATTGTTGTCTGACACTTGGGAACCTTCTTATTCTTTTCTTTGATATATTAAGTAAAACTCCAATCATACACATCGTAATAAATAAAGATGTACCGCCATAACTAATAAATGGCATTGGAACACCAGTTGCTGGTAGCATAGAACTTGCTACCGATATATTAATAAATGCTTGAAGACAAATTGAAACTGTAATACCTGCAGCTAAAAGCTTGCCAAAGATATCTTCACATTTTGCGGAAATAAGTAATCCTCTTTGTAAGAATGCAAGGAATAAACCTATTATTAAAAGGCATCCGATAAATCCGAATTCTTCCGCAAATACCGCATATATAAAGTCTGTATGGCCTTCAGGCAGCCAGCCTAATTTTTGTCTTGAATTTCCGTATCCTTCACCAAAGAATCCTCCGGCAACAAATGCTAACATTGATTGAATTATATTATAACCAGCTCCATATGGGTCTGCCTCAGGATGCAGCCAAGTTTCAATTCTTTGTTTTTGATATGAATGGAATACAAAACTTAATCCGAATATTCCCATTCCTATTGCGGATATAATTAGCTTTATGCTACCACCTGCTGCAAAGTACATAAACATTGATGATGCTAGTAATATAAGTACCATACTTAAGTTTGGTTGTTTAAAAATTAATCCGACCATTATTAAGATTGGAATGTAGTATTTATATAATTTGGTGTTGAAAAGATTTATATCTTTGGAAAAGGCACTTGCAAGAAGCATTATTACTGAAAGCTTTGCTGCTTCAGATGGCTGGAATTGTATCGGTCCAAGGGTTAACCATCTTTGAGCTCCATTAACTGTTGTCCCAAAGAAATGTACCCCAATTAAAAGACCTATTATTATCCAAGCGAAAGGAAGCGATAATCTGTTTAATGCTCTATAGTTAATCTGGCTTATTGTGAACATTCCTATACATCCAAGGATAAACCATACAAATTGTCTTGCAACAAAGAATGTTGAATGTGTGCCTTGAATTATACACTTTGGTGCGCCTGCTGAAAATATTGCCAAAAATCCTACTATAATCAAAAATAAGACTATAAATATAAGCGTATTATCATATGAAGACAGAATTACTCCGTCATTATTATTTTTTTGTCGATTATAGTTTGGATTTGACATAGTTCTTAAACACTTCTCCTCTGTGTTCATAACTGTTGAACATATCATAGCTTGCACAAGCCGGTGATAAAAGCACAATCTCATTATCTAATTTTAATGATGTATCAATTGCTTCTTCAAGTGAATTTGATAATATTATATTATTAAATCCGTTCTTCTCCATATTTTCTTTAAAACGTTGAGTAGCTTCTCCTATAAGAATTACGGTTGAAACATATTTATTTATGTAGTCTTTACAAAATTCGGTTAAATCGGTATTTTTATCTCTACCGCCTGCAATTAAGGTTAATTTTTTACCTTCAAATGCTTTTATTGCAACAAACGATGCTTCTGGGTTTGTTGCTTTTGAGTCGTTATAAAATGATTTGCCCTGAACATCTGCTACATATTCAATTCTGTGTTCTACTGCTTTAAAAGACATAATTTGTTCTTTTATATGTTCATTTGAAATCCCGATAAGTTTAGCAACAACAATCGCACACATTGTATTTTGATAATTGTGTTCACCTACTAATGAAATTTCGTTTAGTTTTATTATTTCTTCTTCTTTGTCTTTTTTGAAATAAATTGCATCGTTCTTTATATAACAACAGTTTTTATCAAGTTCTTTTGCGTATATAAATTTCTCTCCGGTATATTGTTGAGCAAATTTATATATTGTTTCATCTGCACCTGAAAATACCGCATACATTGGCTGTTTATAATCTTGGAAAAGACTTGCTTTTGCATTGAAATAGTTTTGTAATCCGCCGTGCCAATCAATATGATCAGGAGTAAATGTAAGAAAACATGCAATCTGTGGTCTGAATGTAGGTGCTGTTGCCAATTGGAATGAACTAACCTCACATACATAATAATCAGGATTTTTTTCGATTAACGATGTTGGTGGTACTCCTATATTACCGCATACAGGTGCATTGTATTCACTATTTAAAATATGTGATGTTAAAAATGTTGTTGTAGTTTTACCATTAGTTCCAGTTATTGCGATAAATGGTGATGTTGCTTCAAGATAGGCAAGCTCTACTTCACCTATTACAGGTATAGTTTTTTCTTTTAGTCTTGAGAATATCTCGCTTTTAGGAGGAATTCCCGGGCTTGTTATTGCTATATATGAGTCATTAATAAATTCATCACTATGAGAGCCTGTTTCAATTTTTATACCTTCTCTTTCAAGTTCTTCAACAGTCTCTTTATCTTTATCCTGTAATGGTTTTGATTCGGTTATATAACAGTCGGCTCCTTTGTTTGATAAATATTTTGCTGCTGCTATACCACTTTTGGATAATCCTAAAATAAGAACTTTTTTATCTGTCCATTTTCTTTTCATAAAATTACTTACCATAAAATTTTAAAAAGTACTACTGCTATTGTACAGAAAATCAATGTAACTAAAGAAAAAACTATA
>CALUQL010000067.1 GCA_944322895.1 Candidatus Gastranaerophilales bacterium | reverse complement strand
ATACCAGTTCGTAGCCCATAGGCCGGTTTTAACCCTAACAATTTATTTTCTCCCGGTTTATTTTGATTTTCTTCTTGTTTGTTTTCTATATTTTCTTTATTCTCGTCACTCATCGTATAAACCTTATTAAATGTCTTAAAACGCAAAATGCTGATATGGTCTTTACCACATCAGCTCTATCTTCTTTTTTAGAAAGCAAAATATCTCTTCAACTTCCCTCGTTATAACAAATTCTTGTTGCTTATTTGCGTAGGTCTATTTTATACTTTTTTTATTCATCTGTCCACCTTGCAAAGTGGTTTATTATGTAGTATGTAGGTTAGGTTTAACTACTTTTTCCAAAATCTTTGATTTTGTGAAAAATGTCTGGTTTCCCATAACCCAACAAAATATGAATATAGAAAACAATAAAAAGATTTTACTTTAATTCAATAATTTTAGCCTTATTCTTATTCCACAAATCGTTATATATTTACGTTTTCTACATATTTTTACAGAAAACAGTTTTTCCATAAAATTTTTATATAAATATTTTTCAGGAAACAATTTTATCAAAAAGTCTATTGATACTTGGTTGTAAAAATAAGAGTCCTGTTTTTCAAATATTTTTAACTTTATAAAAGTCTCCTGCTTAAGCTTTTTCTTTACTCGTTTAGCAAGCAGCCTATTTAGAGTTCCTGTTTGCCAAGAACAAAACTCAACAACAAAGTTTATAAAACTTTGTTCAACTTCTGAATATATTTTTCTATTTTGCAGTTCTTTGTGCAAAGTACAAATAGCTTCAATAAAGCAGAATGGAGCTTGTTCTCTGGTTTCAGATAGCTGATTTTTTCTATTATATCTATGTGTTATTAATATATCATCTAATATAGAAATCCTGTCTGCTAAGACTAATGATAAAAAAACAAAGAATAAATCATTCGTACTTCTTAAATTTTGAAATTTGAGATTATTTTCTACTACAAATTCCCTTTTGTATAGCTTATCCCAACTCCAACCTATGCAAAAGTTAAAAATAAATTTATTAAAATCTTTATAATTAAAAATTTCTTTGTTTGGTAAATATTCATTATTTATTGAATATTCCATATCTGATATTTTTTTATTTTTATCATTAATTAATTGTGTACGGCAAATGGTTATGTCTAAATTTTCATCTTCAGCTTTTTGGTAGAGCTTTTCTAACATTTTTAAATCAAAATAATCATCACTATCAATAATAGATAAATAATCACCCTTTGCAAGTTCAATACCTTTATTTCTTGCAATTGCCGCACCTTGATTTTTTTGAGTTAATATTATTATTCTATCATCATTCTTTGCATATTCTTTGCATATAGATAAACTTGAATCAGTTGAACCGTCATCAATCAATATTATTTCTATATCTTTTAATGTTTGATTAACAACACTATCCAAACACTCTTTTAAGTATTTTTCCACATTATATATAGGTATAATTACGCTAATTTTAGCTTCACTCACAAATACTCACATAATTTAGAACAATATTCATCTAAAATATATAACATATAAATATATCAAATTTAAAGTAATCAATTAGAAAAATTTACTTATAATAACTAAACAAAAAAACTGACTACATAAGTAGTCAGTTTTTATTAATAAATTTCAGCTAAGCAAGTGCATCTACAATTTCAGAAACAATACCTACATTTTTTAGTGCATTTTTATATGCATTAACATTTTTTTGAGCTATATCAGAAACACCATCATTATTTCCATCAACTGAAATTACTTCTGGTGCAACAGCCGCAACTGCAGTTAAACCAGCAGCATTAGTTATAAGATTTTCCGCCCCAGATTTATCTCTTAATTTTATATAATTTTTTCTTAAGAAACTTTCTGCTTTAGATACCTTGTCACCAACAAATTGTGTATATTTCCCACCTTTTTGTAACTTAGCACCTTTTGCAACATCATCTGAAAAATCTCTTACAACATTAGCACCTTTTCTGACTGCCGAGCCTAATTTAGTTGTTATACTTGGGAATGCTGTCATTAGCTTTGAAGCAGCACATTTACCTAAAATAAACATAGTTAATATTGCACCGGCAATAGAAACACAAATAGCGGCCGGTGATTTATGTTCAGGCTCTTCTGTTTTTTGGAAGCTATCATTTAACTCTTTTGTCAATGCCATCATGTGCTCAATATCTTCAACTTGGTATTCTTTACCAAAAGATGCTTTCTCTTTTATTTGTGAAGCTGGAATTGCAGAAATATTCATATTATTACCTTTTACCTTTCGTAATTGGAGCTTTATACCTCATATAATGCAATCAATATTTTATTTTGCCTGTTTTAAACAGTTTATTAATAAAAATTAACATATTTTTGCACACAAAAAAGAGAACTATAAAATAGTTCTCTTTTAAAAAATTTAATATAATATTATGATAATGCACCAACTATATCTGCAAAAATTTCAGCTTTTTTAAATGCACTGGCATAAGCATTAATGTTATTTTGAGCTATATCCGCAACTCCATCTTTATTCCCGTCTGCTGTTGTAATAGCAGGAACTAATGTTGAAGCAGCCAAAACACCTGCAGCAGTTGTAAATGATTTTTCAGGATTTTTCATTACAACATCTTTTGCTCTGTTAAATGCTTTGCCAACAGTATTAGATAAAATTGTTGATACTTTTTCATTCTTTGGTAATTTTGCAACTTGCTCAGAAATTACAGAAACTGCCTTTTTGCCTGTATTTAAAATATTTTCTTTTGCAGAAGCCGGAACTTTTTTGGTAAGTGCAACTAAACCCTTACCGGCACCTTTACCTAAAGCAAACATTGTTGCACAAGCACCTAAAACAGAAATAGTTGTTTGTATAGGGTTTTTATTTGTAACTTTTTCTTCATCACAATCGCCGTTGCAACGAGTACCGCTTGCGAATGAATCATTTAATTGTTTTGATAATTCAAGAACCTTCTGAGCCTCATCAACACCTTGAGCAGAGCCAAAAGAAGCTTGAGGTTTTATTGGTGTACAATTAATTGCAGAAATACTCATGACTTTACCTTTCTTACATATAGAATTATTCTACAATATTTAAGTAAGTAAATGTTAAAAATTGCCTTTTTAACAGATTTTATTACAAAAATTTTACAATAAAAAACAAAAAATTAATATATTATTAATCTTTATTCAAAAAATAAGTTTATATGATAAAATTCTTTTAAATATAAGATTATCGGAGATTAGGGCGAATGATTGATCTACTTTTAAAGTTATTGGGAGATCCTAATAATAAAAAAATAAAAAAAATGATGCCGGTTGTTGAACATATAAATGCTTTAGAACCTGAATTTGCAAAACTTACTGATGAAGAACTAAGAAATAAAACTACAGAATTTAAAAATATACTAGCAAATAGACAAAAATCTAATGACATAAAAAAAGATAGAGAACTTGAAAAACAAGTTTTAGATACTATTTTGCCGGAAGCATTTGCTACCGTAAGAGAAGCTGGAAAACGTGTTCTTAATATGAGACATTTTGATGTACAGCTTTTAGGTGGTATTTTCTTACACGAGGGACAAATTGCAGAAATGAGAACAGGGGAAGGAAAAACTCTTGTTGCGACTCTTCCCGCTTATTTAAATGCTTTAACAGGTAAAGGTGTTCATATTGTTACTGTTAATGATTACTTAGCACAAAGAGACAGTGAATGGATGGGAAAAATATTCAAGTTTCTTGGCTTAAGTGTTGGTGTTATTTTATCAGGAATGAATGATTATGAAAGCTTTCATTTAAAGAAAAAAGCATATGAATGTGATATAACATACGGAACAAATAATGAATTCGGCTTTGACTATCTAAGAGACAATATGGCAACTTCAGTTGAACAGAGAGTTCAAAGACCATATAACTACGCAATAATAGATGAAGTAGACAGTATACTAATCGATGAAGCAAGAACACCGTTAATCATCAGTGGAAGGCTTGATAAATCTGCAGAATTATACAGAACTATGGCAGCTGTTGCACCACAATTATCAAAAGGTAAACACTACGAAGTCGATGAAAAAAATAAAAATGTTATTTTGACAGAAGATGGTATTGATAAAGCTCAAGAAATACTTGAAATAAAAGATTTATTTGACATTAACAACCAATACGCTCATCATCTTTTACAAGCTTTAAAAGCAAAAGAACTTTTCCATTTAAATACTGACTACGTAATTAAAAATGGTGAAGTAATTATCGTTGATGAATTTACAGGTCGTTTAATGGATGGCAGACGCTGGTCCGACGGTTTGCATCAAGCTGTTGAAGCAAAAGAAGGCGTAAAAATTCAAGATGAAACACAAACTCTTGCAAGTATTACCTTCCAAAATTTATTTAGACTATATCCAAAACTTGCAGGTATGACTGGTACTGCAATGACTGAAGAAGCTGAATTTGGAAAAATTTACAACCTCGAAGTTACTCAAATCCCAACAAATAAGCCTGATATTAGAATAAATTTACCTGATATCATATATAAAACAGAAAAAATAAAATATCTTGCAGTTGTTGATGAAATAATAAAAATGAACAAAACAGGAAGACCTGTTTTAGTTGGTACAATCAGTATTGAAAAATCGGAACTTGTTTCTGATTTATTGAAAAAACGAGGTATAAAACACAACATATTAAATGCTAAGCACCACGAAAAAGAAGCCTATATCATAGCGCAGGCAGGTCGTTATGGTGCTGTTACAATAGCTACAAATATGGCCGGTAGAGGTACTGACATATTACTTGGAGGTAACCCTGAATATCTTGCAAAAGAAGAACTTGTAAAAAGAGGTATTACACCTGAAAATACACCAAATTATGAAGAAATAAAGAATGAAGTTCTTGATCGAACAAGAAAAATAACAGAAGAAGAACACGCAAAAGTTGTTGAAGCTGGTGGTTTACATGTTATCGGAACAGAAAGACATGAATCAAGACGTATTGATAACCAATTAAGAGGTCGTGCAGCAAGACAAGGTGACCCTGGTTCTACAAGATTTTTCTTATCGCTGGAAGATAGCTTAATGAGAATTTTTGGCGGTCAGCAAATAATGGCACTTATGAATACTCTTAACATCGAAGAAGATATGGCTATTGAAAACAGGCTTATTACAAGACAAATTGAAAGCAATCAAAAGAAAGTTGAAACTTTCCACTTTGATGCAAGAAAAAGTGTACTTGAATATGATGATGTTATGAATTTACAGCGTGAAAAATTCTACGCTCAAAGAAATAGAGTTCTTGAAGTAACAGATTTAAGAGAAGATGTTATCTATATGATAGAAAGAGAAGTAGATAGACTACTTAAAACATATATTGCTCCTGGAATGAATCCTGATGAATATATTTATGAAGATTTAGTTTCTCTTGTAAAAGAAATCCACTCTGAAATTCCTCAACTATCTTATATTGAGGTTAAAGATATTCAAGGACTTAAATTTGAAAATGTATATGCAAAAATAAGAGATTTTGCACTTGATGCATACAAAGAACATGAAATTAAAACTGTTGAATTTTATAATTCTGTAGCTGAACAATATAATCTAAATCACAAAAAAGAAGAACCATTCTCGTCTGATAATGTAATGAGACAACTTGAAAAAGATTTATTATTAAGAGTTGTTGATAACAGATGGATTGATCATTTACATAATATTGATATGCTCCGTGATGGTATTGGTTTAAGAGCTTATGGGCAAAAGAATCCATTACTTGAATACAAAAAAGAAGCATACGATTTGTTTAATAATATGATGTATGACATTCAAAGTGAAACGGTGAAACATCTATTCAGAACAAAATTTGGCATACAAATAGTTACTCCTGAACAATATGGAATGCCTGACGGATTTGAGGATGCTGAACAAACAATAATGATGGAAAACAAGGACGAAAATAAATAAAATGGTAATTCTATATAATATTGTATTGATAGTTCTAACAATAATATTTATACCATTCATATTATTGGCATTCATAATACAACCTAAGTTTAGAGCTGGTTTTTTTGAAAAAATTGGATTTTATTCTTTTAAAACAAATAAGAAGGATAATACAACAATTTTCCACGCAGTATCTGTTGGTGAAACAAATGCAATAAAAGACTTAGTAAACGAATACAGAAAAAAACATCCAGATGAAATTATTATAATAACAACTACAACAAAAACAGGGCAAGAAATTGCGCAAAAAATATTTAAAAATATTGCTGATAAAATAACTTATTTCCCGTATGATTTCTTTTTTAGTGTATTAGCATTTTTTAATACTTTCAAACCACAAGAAATAATTATTGCAGAAACAGAAATTTGGCCTTGTTTTATATCTATTGCCAAATTAAAAGGAATAAAAATTTATTGTGTAAACGGCAGAATTTCACCACATTCTTATAATGGTTATAAGAAAATTAAATTATTTTTATCTCCAATTATAAACAGATATACAAAAATCTTTATGCAATCAAATGATGATGCAAAAAGAATTTTAGATATTGGCGCAAAATCTGATAAAGTAGAAGTTATGGGGAATTTGAAGTTTGATATAACCCCAAATTTATCTCTTAATGAAATTCAAAAATATGAAGATGAGTTAAAAACTAAAAATTATAGAATTTTTATTGCTGCAAGCACACATAATCCCGAAGATACAATTGTATTAAATGCTTTTTTAAAACTAAAAAAAGAATATAAAGATTCAAAATTATTAATTGCTCCAAGGCACCCTCAACGGTATGAAGAAGTAATTAAACTTTTAAATGAATCAGGACTAAAATGGGGAAAACGTTCAAAAAATGATAATTTCATTGATAATGATATTATTCTGCTTGATACCATGGGGGAGTTATCAAAATTATTTTCCATTTGCTATGCCGCATATATAGGTGGAAGTTTTTCAGGAACCGGTGGGCATAATCCTCTCGAAGCAACAATATGGAATAAACCCGTTGTTTCAGGTCCATCTACTTTTAATTTCAAAGATGTATATAAAATTCTTACTGATAAGAAGTGTGCAAGAATTGTAAATGATGAAGCAGAACTTATTAATTGTTTAATAAATTTATATAGTAATAAAGATGAATACAACGAATTTTGTAAAAATGCAAAATCAGTTTTTGATGAAAATAAAGGAGCTATAAATTACGTATTAGAAAGAATCTAATGTATTATACGATTTTTTCAAAGAAAATTATGCCGTATGCGGGCAAAGATACATATGAGAATTGCTCTTTAATACTATCTTCATTTAGATATTTATTTTCTCCAAAATATTCAAGTCTATCAGAATTAAATATTTCTCTCCATTTCCCTTTGGGGAACATTATCCCATAGTTTTTATAGTAGGATTTTGACGAAAAATTTGAAATTGAAAAGACTTCATTGTATATCTTCTTGCAATGAATTGCATGAGTATCTGACTGTTCAAAGATAAATGATTTTTCAATATGACCTGAAGAAAGAGCTATGTAATGCTCACATAATAAATTTAAATCTCTTACAAATTCTTCAACACATTTATTTATATATGTATAATTATCGGAAACTTTAACGGATGAAAGTTTAGAATCAAGAAAAGCTGGTAATCCTGGTTCATAACCTTTATCTTTTAGATAAGTTTCAGGACCTATTGAAAACTTCCTAAAAAACTTAAAATAAGACAAATTAGCTGATTCATCACCTTGAAAAACCATTTTAGGTCCTGGAATTGAATAAATTTTTCCGATTGCAAGCATATGCATTTGTATAGCGTTATAATAAGCATTTTTAACTTGTTCAACAGGTATATCTACAGAAATATTATTTGCATCATAAAAAGTTACTCGTTCTTCATTCGACATATTTTCAAGTTCACCAGTAACAAGAGAGACAAGAATTCTATGAGACGCATGTGCCATTAACTTACATTTTTCACTTTCACAACAAACCTTCATTTTTTCGCATAATTTTAACTCATTAACTAGAATTTTTGAAATTAAACGAGTCCCATCTATGTTACCTATTTCATCATGGCTCATTGCATATTTTACTCTTGTTTGAGCAGCTCTTAATGAATAATCAAAAGAAGATAAATTTCTTTTTCTTCCATCCCAAGCTCCTAATATTATAGATGCAATTTCTTTGTGAAAAGGAAAATCCCACTCAGAATCGAATCCTAAAGCAGAAAGAGAAATATTATTGTTTCTTATTCTAGAAATATATGCTTCATGGTTAAGTTCATTTTCTTCTTTTTCAAAATAAGTAAATGGCTGGATAACTCTCGAATCGTTATCTCTTCCATCTTCTGCTATCAAAAAAGCGTCAGGAGCGTGGAAATTAATCTCAGCCGCCATTTGCTTCATTGTATAATCACTGCACATAAATTTTGTCATATCAACACGCAAACCATCACAATGATAATTTACTATCCAATTTAGTGCAGCTCCTATTATAAAATCTCTAACTTGGATACTATTTGAATCTTTCTCAAAATTGAACTTATATCCAAAACAATTTTCACCATCCGTATATGGACCTGTTTTTTGCAACTCAGCAATATCAGGTCCTAAATGATTTGGTACAATATCCATTATTACATTAAGTCCACATTTATGAGCATAGTCAATAAGCTCTTTTAGGTCATCAGGTGAACCATATGTATGATTTGGTGCATATTTATCAACACCATCATACCCCCAATTAAAGGAATATGTATTTTCAACTGGCATGATTTCTATTGCATTAAAATGTAATTCTTCTGCAATTTTTTCAATTTTTTCTTTTGCTGCAATAAATGTACCTTTATCAGTAAATGTTCCAATATGCAATTCATATATTCTTAATGCATTAACAGGTGTTAGTCTGTTTGTTTCATTTGATAATCTACTTATTCTTCTTTCATCCTCACAGCACATCCACTCTTTATCTTCCCAGTTATATAAAGAATGATCATATATTCTTGACCATTTAAAATATGAATCTTGCCACATAGAACACGGATCTTTTACTGGTAATATCTCATCTTTTCTGTCAATAAGAAAGCGATATCTGTCTCCATGTGTAATTGTTCCAAACGGTAGTTCTATCTGCCATATACCACCACCGTTATAATTCATATCATATTTTTGAATCGGTTTATTGAATGGTTTAACTTCTAGCTCAACCTTTTTAACATCTGAAAATGTAAATAACCTAAAAAATGAGTCACCATTATCTAAAAAATAAGCACCAAAATGATTATTCCAAGTATCAAATACACAAGGAGTTTTTAATCTATTTATATTCTTTATTCTATTTACTTTATGCATGAATTATTATTTATCTCCTCTTTTAGTATTCAACATTATTTTATTTTTGTCTATAATTAGATTATGCGCATTTGGAATGAATTAACATATATTCATAAATCTTCATTAGCTTTAGGCTTTTTTGATGGTATACATCTTGGCCATAGAGTTGTACTTAAAAATGCGATAAATGTGGCAAAAAAAAATAATACTGAATCAACAGTTATTACATTCAAATCACATCCTTTGAATATTCTTACAAATGAAAAAGTGGAACAAATATTGTCTTTGGAAGACAAACTTAATATTATGGAAAAAACCGGTATAGATAATATAGTTCTTTTAGACTTTTCTGAAATAGCTTCAATGAAAGCAAATGACTATCTTGAAAAGATTTTAATTAATTATTTTTCTCCAGTAGCCATAACAACAGGATTTAATCACCATTTTGGATTTAATAAGGAAGGTGATAGTGATTTTTTACGAAAAAATAAAGAAAAATATGATTATATGTACTTTGAAGTTCCACCATTTGTTGTTCAAGATAAAATTGTAAGCTGTTCTGTAATTAGAAATTTATTACATCTTGGAGATTTCTATAATGCAAATAAATTATTAGGGTATAAATTCTTTATTGACGGAAGAGTAATAAAAGGGGAACAACTAGCAAGAAAGTTAGGATATCCAAGCGCAAATATAATTTATCCCGAAGAAAAAATAAAAGTGCCGCATGGTGTATATTTTGTAGAAGTAACCGTTGATAATAATCGATATAATGGTATCCTAAATTACGGTTTTGCGCCAACAGTAAACAACTCTACAAATCAGAAAACAGAGGTCCATATCCTTAATTTTGATAAAAATATATATGGAGAAAAAATAAAAATCGAATTCATAGCAAAAATTCGCAATCAAATGAGATTTGATAATATTGAAAAATTAAAAGCTCAAATATATAGAGATATTGCCTTCGTAGATATCTATAAACATTTTTTAAAAGGTCATTTTGAATTTTCACACAAAAGTTTTTAAAAAACATGTAAACATTTATTTTTTTAACTTTTATATTTTTTTTGAAT
>CALUQL010000066.1 GCA_944322895.1 Candidatus Gastranaerophilales bacterium | reverse complement strand
TAATTCAAAATAATATAAAAAAATATAGAAATAAAAGAGGATTAACACAAGATAAGCTTTCAGAAATAGCAGGCATTTCTTGCGATTATTTATCAGAAATCGAACGAGGTAAAAAAATACCAAGTTTAAAAAGATTTATTGCAATTGCAGATGCACTTGATATTCCTTATGAAAAATTTTTTAAATAAAAATATAACCTATTTTTAATAAAAATTAAACATGCTATTGAAATGTAATTTTCTTCATATTAATATAAAAAGCAAGACTTACCCACCGAACAAGTCATAAACAAAAAAAGGAAAGTAAATAATGGCAATTAATTTGAAAAACAAAGCAGAAATCGTTGAAAAATACGGTAAAAATGCACAAGATACAGGAAGCGTTGAAACTCAAATCGCTTTATTAACAGAAAAAATTACAGAATTAACTGAACACTTAAAATCTAATCCAAAAGATTTCCAAGGCAGACGTGGTCTTTTGATGATGGTAGGTAGAAGAAAAAGACTTCTTTCTTACTTAAAAGACAGAAATCTTGAAGATTACAGAAAGTTAATTAAAGCTTTAAATATAAGAGAATCAAAATAATTAATTTAAAAGTAAACAAAAAGGCCGTTCCAAACGGTCTTTTTGTTTGTCAATTTGACCTTAATTTCTGTTGAGAGTAGAATTAAAAAAGATGGATTGGCAAATAAAACAGGAAAGAGAAAAAGATGAGTTCAAAAAAATATTTATTCACATCTGAATCAGTTACAGAAGGACATCCGGATAAAGTATGTGATCAAATTTCTGATGCTATTTTGGATGAATTTCTAACAAAAGACTCAAAATCCAGAGTTGCAGCAGAAACATCAGTAACAACAGGTATGGTTTTAGTATCTGGGGAGATTACTTCTTCTTGCTATGTAGATATTCCGCACGTTGTAAGAACTACAATAGAGAATATAGGTTATACAGGGAAGGCCTCTGGTGGATTTGATAGTAAAACTTGCGCTGTAATAACAAGTATTGATGAACAATCTACTGATATTGCAGGCGGTGTAAATAAAGCATTTGAAACAAGAGATAATAACGCTGCTGTTTCAGCTGATGAAACAAATAATATTGGTGCTGGCGACCAAGGTATTATGTTTGGCTTTGCTTGTGATGAAACTCCTGAGTTAATGCCATTACCAATAAGTTTAGCCCATAAACTATCATATAGACTTGCTCAAGTTAGAAAACAAGGTATAGTTAAATACCTTAGACCTGACGGTAAGTCACAAGTTACGGTAGAATACGAAAATGATAAACCAGTAAGAATTGATACAGTTGTTATTTCAACTCAACATGATGAAGAAATTGATGGTATTACAGATAATACACAAATTCAAGAAATAATAAGAAAAGATATGATTGAACACGTTATAAATTATGTGTTTAAAAATGAACCATTAAAACCTGATAGCACAACTAAATATTTAATAAATCCATCAGGAAGATTCGTAATCGGCGGTCCCCAAGGTGATGCAGGTTTAACAGGAAGAAAAATAATTGTTGATACATATGGCGGCTATTCAAGACACGGTGGCGGTGCTTTTTCAGGTAAAGATCCTACAAAAGTAGACAGAAGTGCTGCATATGCTGCAAGATATGTTGCAAAGAACATCGTTGCTGCAGGTCTTGCTTCAAAATGCGAAATAGAACTTGGATATGCAATCGGTGTAGCTCAACCTGTTTCTATCTATGTTGAAACATTTGGTACGGGTAAAATATCAGATGATGATATTATGAAACTTGTTGAAAATAACTTTGACTTAAGACCAAGAGCAATTATTAACCAATTTGATTTAAGAAATCTTCCTGCAAAAAATGGAGGTAAATTCTATCAAAGACTTGCGGCATATGGTCACTTAGGCAGAACTGATTTTGATGTTCCTTGGGAACACACAGATAAAGTTCAAACTCTAAAAGAACAAGCATCTAAGTTAACTTGTAAAGTATAAAAACTTGAATATAGAGGATTAAAAATAGGAGTAGTTTTTCTACTCCTATTTTTTTATAAATTGCTTTACAAAATCTATTTCTTCTTTTTTAGTTTTTAAATTCCCTTCCAATTTCTCATTTAAAACTTTTTCAAAAAGTTCATTAAAATATGAAGAAGGAATAAAACCAAGTTCAATTAAGTCTTTACCCGTAATCAATACCTTGATTTCTTTTAGTACATCATAAAAATATTTTACAGCCTTATCTTTAGTCATAACATAATATATGAATATTGATAAATCGATTCTATCATTAAATGTTTTATACAAAAACTTTTTATCATTAATATTCAGCGGATACAAACGTAATAACTCCAGAACTTCCTTAATTATCTTTTTCTCAAACGCTGTCATATTTAATCGTTCATATGCAATATCGCTGTTAACTATTAATAAGACTATATAAACAAACCATAATTCATCTTTGTTATACAAATAATTCAAATCCAAATTTTTAAAGAAGTTCTCATCAAAATTAATAAAAGGATTATCCGAAATCAGTTTATATGCTTTCGTATCAATAATTTTAGAATAGAGTCCTTTCTTTTCTATCGAAAAATACTGCCTAAATTCTGATTTTATTCTTTCTAAAGGCATACTATAATCAACATTATCAAGATATTTTTTCAATAGATTTTTTGTATTTTCTTCAATTTCAAAATCAAATCGCACCTGAAATTTTAACGCACGAATAATTCTAGAAGGATCATCAATAAAACTCTTATTATGTAAAACTCTTATTCGTTTATTTAATATATCATCATATCCACCACAATAATCAACAATAGAGTATTTATTTTCACCTGTTAAACTTATTGCAAGAGTATTAATTGTAAAATCACGTCGCATTACATCTTTTTTTAGAGAACATCCAAAATTATATGCAACAGGTAAAACACCTGACTTTTCATATTTTTCTTCTCTTGTTGAAGCAAAATCTATTTCTATATTGTTGAAGAATAATACCTTTGCCGTTTTTAGATTTTCTTGAACTGATATTATCTTGCAATTAAGACATTTTTCTATACTCTTGCAAAATTCAATAGCATCACTTTCAACAACAATATCAATATCTTTTATAGTATTATGCAGAATTAAATCTCTAACAATACCACCAATAATATAAATATTTATATTTTTCTTTTCAGCTAATTGAGCAACACAATATATAACCGTTCTACGATTTTCTGATAACTGACTATCTATACACTCTTTAAAAGAAACAGACATAATCGGATTATAACAGATTAATTAAAATCTTTGAATACACTGCTTAATTCACCTTGCATTTTAGAAAGATAGTTTATATCATATTTGGGATTAACTTGATTGTTCATTTTCATACTTGCTTTTTTTCTAGCCTGAATTTGTTTTGTAATAAATATATTCAATTTAGCAATACCAACACCTAAAACAAGCCCTGAATATAAATAACCAGCGATTTGAGATCCTGCTATTTTAAGTACTTTAGACTTTGTTGCACTATCTGCTTTCTTGAACAATTCCGAAAATTTAAGCATTTTGCCATTTTTTGTAATTTCTTTAGCATTTGGCAATAATACTTCATCAAAAGATTTAACAGATGCTTTAGTCAACCATTTCAAACCATACTTTAAGCCTTTTTTTGCACCATCTTGAGCAACAGGATTATTAATTAATTCTTTTCCGCCTAAAGCTCTAGCTGTCAACTTAGAAACCATACCGCCAAGAATCAACCAGTTTGTAAAACCCAGCGTATCCTTTATTATACTTTCTCTAAGTTCATTGCCATCTCGCGCTGATAAAAATCTTGAACCAATTGTTAATCCATATAAGAATTTGAATTGATTAATAGTAGGAACCTTACTGTTAAATTGAATATTAGATACTAAACTTGAAGGATTACCAATCGTTTTCATTGCAAATAAAGGAAAGCCAACCCCAGCTACTGTTTTGGCGACCTTAAATCCTTTAGATTTATCACCTTCTTTATTATCAACGCCAACAAAACCATCTTGTCCTGTTCTTTTCTTAGTTAAATATCTGTTCAACGGTTGAACAGACATACATAAAGCAGCACAAATTCCCATTCCTAATAATGTTGAAGCAACCTTATTTGATTTCAAAGCCTTTATAAATTCTGGTAATTTTTCTTTGGTTTTATTTTTAAATGAATTCGAAAGAACAACCGCATTATCAACAAGTTCTCCCAAACTTGAAGAAACTTCTTTTGCACCGGCATTAAGTCGAAAAGAAGCCTGTGCACCTGTATCCTGCGTTACTTTTGATAAAATAACTGTTTTCAAATCTTTTACTTCTCTTGCAAGGGTTAATTTGTTTTTTCCGCTAGCTTTTGCCATCTGTTCTGTCTTATCAGCCAAAGAAACTAAACCGTTAACAATATCATCTTTAACACCTTGAGAAACAGTCTTCCATTCAGTACCATTCAGACCTTTTATATTTTGAAGAAATCCATCAAAGAACTCTCTTTGTCCTTGAGAATTTTTCCAAATATTTGAAAGATTATTTATTGTATCTCCATTAGCAAAAATATTCTGTGCTTTTATTCCATAATTTTGATTAAATTTCCCTGAAAGAAGCGTAGCTGCACCTAAACCAATCAAACCAACACAAGCATGGATAAAACAACTTGCACCTTCTCTGAACGCTGCTTCTATTCCTGATTGAGGTCCTCTATTCTTAAACTCAATTGCAGTTCTTGGAATTACCATTGAGCATAAGTCAACAGCACAAGCACCAATTGCAGGACTGTTATTTAATCCTCTTAATCCAGTTAGAACAGCTGTACCAGCACCTTTAAATGCTGTATTTTTATTATTTTTTTCGGCTTTTTTTGGTATTTGAAGTTGTGTATTTATTCTGTCTATCATGCTTTTCTTGTCTTTTCCAAGGTTTTAATATATGACAATGATTTTTTTTGCTATTTGTATAATAAATTTTTACATAATTTTTGCCGTCAATAATTTTAACAAAAGAAAATTTTATTTGTAACAATATAAGATTTTTTCTTTACAAAAATAATATAAACATTAAAGTTTAATAAACATTTTCCGAAATATTAATTTATAAGGGGAAATAAAAAAACAATGGAAAATCAAAATAGTATATTACAGAAAAATCCATTCGGATTAAATATCACTCTTCCAAAGAAAACTATTGAGGAAGTACAAAAAGTTGCAAAACAAGAGGTTGAAAATATAACAGTCAATCCTCTGGTTGATTACTTTGAGGAAAATGATAAAGTTTTCTCAGGTCAAGTGGCAAAAGAAATCAGAAACTGTCAAGCTCAAATATACGCATTAGGACAAGTTATGAGAGAAGGACAACCCAAGTCTACTTTTAATATGAAAGTATAAAATAAAAAATTTAAACAAGAGAATCTTCAAAAAGATTCTCTTTTATTATTCCGCTTATTAAACTTCTATTTTGTACAAAAATACGCTTTAATTCTATTCAATTTTTTCATAAGTATAAATATACATACTTTTGTCCGTAAGAATTAAAATCTGATTTTCATTTATTTTTACAGTTTTTTGAATAATTTCATTATTAAACTCAAAATTCTTGTCTATATTTTCAAAACATTCTTTTTCTATGTTGTATATATATCGTAGACCGTTGTAATCCTCAAATATCAGTATATTATTCTTGATTTTTATAGAATTAAACATAGGTACCAGTGAATTAGATTGAAACACATTAAAAGGAATTATTAGTTCTTTTTCTATTTTTTTCTTCGCAGAATTATATATTACTGCATTGCCATATTTGTACTCATAAAACCTTCTATCATCAATTATTTTTTTACCTATTTTTTCACTTCTTATTATTAAATATTTCTCATCTGATATTTTTGCAATATGTTGAATATGACCAATTTTAAAATCTTCTTTAAATTTATTGTTCTTAATTTTATAGACATAATTTTTATCAATTGGATTATGGGATTGTTCCAAGTCTACACCATTATAAAAAAGTATTGTATCTTGGTTTAATAATAATTTATCTCCAAATAAATACTTATGTTTTTCAGGAAAACTATTATCTACTATTAGCTTTTTGTTTATCAAATCATAAATATATATTTTTCTTCCTGCATTTTTTGAATATAACAATCGTTCCGAGTTTAATAAATATGAATAATCAAATCCTGAATAATGTAATGATGAATGATTACCATCTTTTAGAAAAATTTGTTCAATAGATTTATTTCTTAAATTTAAAATTTCAATACTTTCAAACCCAACTAACAGAATTCTATCATCATCTATTAATTCTGCGTTTATATACCTTTTTCCATTTGTTTTACATATTTGTTCTATTTCTCTTGTTTGTATGTTTATTTTATATATATTTTTTATTTGACCTATTAAAGAACCTTTTCTGTCTCCATCACTTACATCAGAATGTTTCCAACCACCAATCAATAAATATTCTTGCATATTTAGCGGCAAGACAACATCTATCTTCATTGAAAGTTCACCTGATAATTTATCTTCGTCAAATTCTCGTAAGGAAAATATTTTACAAACACTTTCAGTTGCTTGATTTTTAGAATTACAATTAATGTAGTCATTAGAACTATAATCTATTTCCTCATTCGCATATGTATTAATTTCAATAGAAAAAATAATTAATAGTACAAAGAAAATAACTCGCAGATTTCGTTTAAAAAAAACTCTACACAAACTTTTCTTATCATATTTATGCTCATAATTCATAAATTATTCCCGTTTACATTCTTTTAATAATATTTAGATTATATTCCCATTTTTGATTTTATTAAAACAAAACATAAAACAGCCATTCACGACAAACACAACGAAAAAAGAAAAAATACAAGAAATATAAATTTTTAATCTAAATTTAATTAAGAAAATATGTCTCTTGTATATTTTTAATGTAAAATTATTTTGTATTAAATTGTATTTTTTAAAAATCTAATCTATAGCGGTATCGTCTAGGGGTCAGGATAGTAGATTCTCATTCTATTGACACGGGTTCAAATCCCGTTACCGCCGTTTTATTTTATTTATATCATTCATTTCGTTCGCACTGTTACTTTTTCGGGTTCGGTCGGCTCCGCCTCTTTAAATTTCTATGCTCTCGCTGCTGTCGTCTGATTAACTTTCGTTCTATCATACTTCGCAGCTCGCTTTCCATATTTCATACGTACGAAATTTCGCCTCTCTCCACCCTACGCACCGTATTTATTTTTTGCTCTCAGCACAGACCTTGTATCCTCGCTTCGAAAACTTTCGTTTTCCCGCTCGGTCGGTCTGCTGCTTCTTCGGGTTTGGTCGGCTCCGCCTCTCTCCACCCTACGCAAAAAATAAAAAAAAGGTCGCATCGCGACCACAGTCTTGTTATGGAGAAAAGGAGTGAAGGAAAATAAGTAATAAAGAAAATTGACTATATTACTATTATTCCCTCTTTATTTTATATATAACATATATACAACATATATATTAATATTCTTTAATATTTTCAACTAAAAAAGAGTCCCTATCTGGGACTCTCAAGAATTAGTAACATGAATTTTCAATAACTATTTTGCAGATTTTGCAGTTTCTACAATAATAGAAAATGCATCTGGCTCATTTACTGCCAAATCAGCAAGCATTTTTCTATTTATAGCAACTTCTGATTTTTTAAGTGCATTCATAAATTTAGAATAGCTTAAACCATGTTGTCTAACTGCAGCATTGATTCTAACAATCCATAAACGACGCATATTTCTCTTTAGATTACGTCTATCTCTGTATTGATATTTCAATTTTTTCATTACAGCAGTATTAGCAACTTTAAATATTCTGCTTCTTGCACCTTTAAAGCCTTTTGCTAATTTTAATATTTTCTTATGTCTTTTTCTTAAGACATTACCACGTTTAACTCTCATTTTTCAATTTCCTTTCTTCTTTAAATTTCTTAACCTGAACACTTCGCATATGGAAGTTCTTTTAATACAAGTTTCTTATGTGTAGCAGAAACTTCTATCATAGAAGAAAGTTTTCTCTTTCTTGAAGCACTCTTGTGTTGCAATAAATGCCCTTTACCGGCTTTTCTTCTTAAAATTTTACCGCTGGCAGTAACTTTGTACCTTTTTGCGCCACTACGGTGTGTTTTCATCTTTGGCATAGTTTTCTCCTTTTTTACTTGACTATACATTCTTGACCAAAATTGCGACATGCCCCCGCAAAATTGAATCACATATTATATTGTAAAACAAACAAAAATACACGCAATAAGCGTGTATTTTTATATTAATAAAAAGTTATAAACTATGGTGCTAATATTGTAACAACGTTTCTTCCATCCATTGAAGGTTTCTTTTCTACAGTCATTTTTTCACCTTCTAAATCAGCAAGAAACCTGTTAGCCAAATCATAAGCCAAATGGTTATGTTGCATTTCTCTACCACGAAGCATTACAACTATTTTAACTTTATTTCCTTTGGCTATAAACTTCTTTATACTATTTATCTTAACGTTATAATCATTGACATCAATCTTATATCTTACTTTGATTTCCTTAATATCAATAGTATGTTGTTTTTTCTTAGATTCTTTGGCACGTTTTTCAACTTCGTACTTATATTTTCCATAGTCTAAAATTTTTGCTACCGGTGGTTCCTGATTAGGAGAGACTACTATTAAATCCAACCCCCTATCTTCTGCCATCATAAGAGCTTTTGATGTAGCTACTACTCCGTGATTATTTCCTTCGTCATCTATTAATCTGACTTCTTTTGCTCTAATATTTCTATTTAATAGCGGTTGGTTATTATCTTTACTAATGGTTCGTTCCTCCTATTTAACTAACGCAAATATTTTATCAGATAAGGTTTTACTTTGCAAATACTATATATTCGATTGTATATATCACTACTTACTTTCAAATACCCATAAAAATATTTTTTTAAAACTTCAGAATGTCAACCATCAAGAATTTTACATTTATTAACAATTTTGCAATTCTCTTTTTAATTCTCTTGATTTTAATCTTTGTTTTATATAAACTACAAACATAACCGTAGAAAGCTAGGGGGAAGGGCATTAAAGCAGCTCGTTTCCGATAACTCGGAAAACCTTAAACCATAAACCTAGCCGAGGATTAACAAAAAGTTCATAAGTCAATTTTTAAAGGATTGGTTTTATATTATTTGTTGATAGATTTACGGTTTACCGTAAATTTTTTGTTTTACGGTGAAATAGGTCGATACAAAACAAACAAGGAGCTAAAAATGTCAACAAAAGCCTTCAAACAAGAAAAAATTGAAGCAATGAAAGAAAATTTTGCAAAGGCTAAAGTTGCTGTAGTTACTGAATATAGAGGCTTAACAGTAGAAGAAATTACTAAACTTCGTCGTGCGCTTCAAAAAGAAAACAGCGATTACATGGTAACTAAAAACACCCTTGCAAAAGTTGCATCAAAAGGAACTCAATTTGAAGTTCTTGCTGAAGCATTAAAAGGACCTGTTGCTATAGCATTTGGTTTTGCTGATGAAGTTGTACCAGCTAAAGTTGTTACAAAATTCATTAAAGAAACTAAAAAAGGTGAAATTGTAGCAGCTGCTTTAGATGGCAAATTATTAAATGCTAAAGAAACAGAAGTTCTTGCTAGTCTTCCTTCAAAAGAAGAACTTTATGCAAAAATGCTTGGCAGCATAAATTCACCTGCAACTGGTATCGTTGGCGCTATCAACGCTGTTATGAGCGGTTTGGTCAGAGCTATGGATCAAGTTGCAAAACAAAAGTCTGCCTAATGACTTTTAGAAAATTATATTACTAATTACAAAAACAAAATTAAAAGGAGAAATAAAATGAGCGTAGAATCAATTTTAGAATCAATTGAAAAATTAACATTAATCGAAGCAGCTGAATTAGTTAAAGCTATGGAAGAAAAATTCGGCGTTTCTGCTGCTGCTCCTGTAGCTGTTGCTGCAGTTGCTGCTGCTCCTGCTGAAGCTGCTCAAGAAGAAGCATCTGAAGTTAACGTTATCTTAGCTTCTGCTGGTGCTAACAAAATCGCTGTTCTTAAAGAAGTTAGAGCTATCACTGGTCTTGGCTTAAAAGAAGCTAAAGATTTAGTTGACGGCGCTCCAAAACCAATTAAAGAAGGCGTTAAAAAAGAAGATGCTGAAGCTATTAAAAAACAACTTGAAGCTGCTGGCGCTACTGTTGAAATCAAATAGTTTTATTGCTAATTCTAAAATTATTTTTTCTAAAGAAAAGGAGTTGAGTTTTCAACTCCTTTTTACTTTTAATTTTTCTAAATATTAGTCTTATATACTAGTCATCTTATTAATATTCAATTTTCAAATTATGTTGAATACTTATTCAGGTACTAAGATATAACGGAGATCTAACATGAAAAAAGTTTACCTATTATTATTGTCATTT
>CALUQL010000065.1 GCA_944322895.1 Candidatus Gastranaerophilales bacterium | reverse complement strand
GAAATGCAAAAATGATAAGTATAACAAAAGCTGCTGCAATATGTAATTTGGGTGAAAATATAGATGAGGTATTTCTTAATGCTTGTAATGGTAAGCTATTGCCTCATCATGTAACAATAGATTTGCCTAAAATAAAAGAGGAAAAATATAATTTAAGATGTAATAGATTTTTATTACATTTATATAATCAAATTAAGAAAGAAATAGATTTAGTAATAAAAAAGTATGGAAAAAAAAGAATTGCCGTTGTAATTGCAACAACAAATTCAGGTATTGATGAATATGAGAAAACTTCAAATACTGAATATTTAAAAATGTCAAATCCGGCAGAATTTTTAAGAGATTTAATTGGTTTAGATAATTATTTTTCAGGGATTTCAACAGCTTGTTCTTCAGGTCTAAAAGCATTTTCTACAGCAAGAAAATTATTGGAAAATGGTATATGTGATTGTGCAATAGTAGGTGGAGTTGATGCAATTGCAAAATTGCCGATTGCGGGTTTTTCTGCTTTAGAAGTCTTAACTGACAGTTTAACAAATCCTTTTTCAAAGAATAGGTTAGGTATGAATATTGGAGAAGGTGGGGCGTTATTTATCTTGGAAAAAAATACCGATGGTATAAAATTATTAGGTATAGGCGAAACATCAGATGCATATAATGCTGCAACTCCTGATCCAAAGGCAGAACAAGCAATTAATGCAATAAAAATGTCACTGGAAGATGCAAATTTAAAACCGGAAGATATAGATTACATTAATATGCACGCAACAGGAACAATTGCTAATGACCTAATGGAAGCTCGAGCAATATATGAGATATTTACAGATAAAGTATATGCCGGTGCTACAAAGCCATTAACGGGTCATTGCTTGGGGGCATCTGCAAGTATAGAAACGGCAATTTGTATAAAAGTTTTGGAAACAGGAATTATGCCACCTCATATATATGATGGTGAATATGATGATAATTTACCTAAAATAAAATTGGTGGAAAAAAACAAAAATAAATCTGATAAAATGAATGTATGTATGTGCAATGCTTTTGGTTTTGGCGGAACAAATGCTGTTTTGATTTTGGGAAAATAAATATGACTTACGATTTAGAAAAAATATTACCTCATAAAAGACCTATGATATTAATTGATGATATAAAAGAAATTAATATGGATGAAAAGTATTTGATTTCAGAATTTTCAATAAATGAGGATAAAATATTTTTTGATAAGTCAATAAATGGAGTAAGTTATCTTGCCGGTATTGAATTTATGGCACAGACAATAGGATGTTATGCTTTTTTTAAATCAAAAATAGAAGAACCAAAATTAGGATTCTTACTTGGTACCAGACTGTACAAAAATAAGATAGAAAAGTTTGAAAATGGTCAAAAATATAATGTAAAAGTTAATGAAATATTCTGTGATAATGAACTTGTTTCGTTTGAATGTTTAATTTATAATATAGATGGAGAGTGTGCCAGTGCTGTAATAAATGCATTTCAGCCTGATAACGCAGAAGAGTATTTAAAAAACGGATTGTAAAATCAATGCTCAAACAAATTTTGGTGACGGGTTCAAGTCGCGGTATCGGTAAAGCTGTTGCTTTGCGTCTTGCCCAAAGTGGTTACGATATTGTTCTTCATTGTAATAAGAATATTTCAAAAGCAGAAGAAGTCCAGAATGAAATTATATCATTGGGATGCAATGCCAGGATATTACAGTTTGATATTTCTAACAGACAAGAATGTAATGAAGTATTGTCTTCAGATATTGAAAAGAATGGAATATATTACGGAATTGTTTTAAATGCAGGAATTGCAAAAGATAATGTATTTCCGGCTATGGAAGATGATGAATGGGACTCTGTTTTAAATACCAATCTTGGCGGATTTTATAATGTATTAAAACCGCTTGTAATGCAAATGATTTCTGAAAGAGTTAAGGGAAGAATTATAACAATGTCATCTATTTCAGGTCTTTGCGGTAATAGGGGGCAGGTTAATTATTCTGCTTCTAAAGCAGGTATTATTGGTGCAACAAAAGCATTGAGCTTGGAATTGGCAAAAAGAGGAATTACTGTTAACTGTATTGCACCAGGTGTAATTGAAACAGATATGATAAGTGAAATTCCAACTGAAGAAGTAAAAAAAATGATTCCTATGAAGCGTTTTGGAAAGCCAGAAGAAGTTGCTTCTTTGGTTGATTATCTTATGAGTGAAGAGGCTGCTTATATTACAGGACAAGTTATTTCTGTTAATGGAGGACTTTACTTGTGAAAAGAGTTGTTATTACAGGTATGGCTCTTACAAGTCCTTTGGGCAGTAATAGAAATTCTGCATTTGAAAGCTTATTAAAATTAAAAAATTGTATTGTTTATTCAAAAGACTTAGAAGTTTATGAAAGGTTAAATACTAAGCTTTCGGCACCAGTTAGAGGTTTTGTTGTTCCGGAACATTTTAACAGAAAAGTTTTAAGAACAATGGGTAGAGTTTCAGTTATGAGTGTTGCAACTGCTGAAGAAGCTCTTAAAGATGCCGGATTGTTAGGTGATGATATAATTACAAACGGTCAAACAGGAGTAAGTTACGGTTCTTCATCCGGTTCATTGGAACCATTAATTGATTTTCATTCAATGCAAGTGACGAAAGAAGTAAAAAGTGTTAATTCAGGCTCTTATGTAAAGATGATGCCCCAAACTACAAGTGTAAATCTTTCATTATATTTTAAAACTGTTGGAAGATTAATTCCTACTTCTACTGCTTGTACATCAGGTTCTATGGGAATTGGTTATGCCTATGAAGCAATAAAATATGGACTTCAAACGGTTATGATAGCTGGTGGTGCGGAAGAACTCCATCCTGCTCAGATTGCTGTATTTGATACTCTTTATGCGACAAGTCAAAAAAATTCTCATCCTGAATTAACTCCTGCGCCTTTTGATAAAGATAGGGACGGATTAGTTATAGGTGAAGGTGCCGGAACTTTAATATTAGAAGAATATGAACACGCAAAAAGACGCGGTGCTAAAATATATGCTGAAATAATAGGGTTTGGAACAAATACTGATGGTACTCATATTACATCTCCAAATCAAGAAACTATGAAGAATGCTTTATTATTAGCACTAAAGGATGCTAATATTTCATCTGAACAAGTAGATTATGTAAATGCTCATGGAACAGCAACTATTCATGGCGATATTGCCGAATCTGTTGCAACATACGAAATATTTAACAGAAATGTGCCGATTAGCTCTTTGAAAAGTTATACAGGACACACTCTTGGAGCGTGCGGAGCAATAGAAGCTATTCTGTCTATTGATATGGCTCATAAAAAATGGTTTGCGCCAACTATTAATTTAAATAATGTTGATGAAAATTGTGCACCTTTAGGATATATAAAAAATCAAGGACAAGAATTTGATGCAAAGATTATAATGTCTAATAACTTTGCTTTTGGCGGAATAAATACATCTTTAATATTTAAAATTGTATAATTTTCTTAAATTGACTTTAATTATAAAATATGAGTAAATAGAAATAGGAATATTAGTATGGCAGTTGAAGAAGAGATAAAAGAGTTAATAATAAAATCATTGGAGTTAGAGGATCTTACTCCAGCGGATATTAATGAAGATGAACCTTTGTTTATTGACGGTTTAGGGTTAGATTCTATTGATGCTTTGGAACTTGGTATGGCGCTAAAAAAGAAATACAATCTAAAAATGAGTTCAAACAAAGAAGAAAATAAAAAATATTTTTATTCAGTTAAAACTCTTGCTGATTATGTTAGGAGCAATATAGGTGAGTAAACAATATACAAAAGATGAAATTTATACTAAATTATTAGAGATATTAGTTGAAGATTTTGAAATTTCAAAAGATATTATAACTCCTAATGCTAATCTTTTTGAAGATTTAGAGCTTGATAGTATTGATGCGGTTGATTTAGCAGTAAAATTACAAACTTTCACAAATAAGAAAATTACCCCTGAAAATTTTAAAGAAATTCGCACCGTAGATGATGTTGTAAATGCTGTAGAAGAATTATTAAAATGAAATTGAAACTTTTTGTTTCTTTATGTATTACTTTTTTGGTAATTTGGTTATTTCATTATACAGAAATATTTGTAATAAAGTTATATCCTGTTTTTGCTAATTTGACTGTATTTCTGGTGTTTTTTATTTCAACTTTTTCAAAAGAAACGGTTATTCAAAAATTTGCGAAGGCAGTAGATGGTGAATTGTCTCAAAATGCTTTGATATATACAAGAAAATTAACTTATATTTGGAGTGGACTTACTTTTTTTAATTTTATAATGTCTTTAATCTCTGTTTTTATGAGTACAAAATTTTGGGCAGTATATAATGGTTTTATTGCTTATTTATTAATAGGGACTTTGTTTTTTGTTGAGTATATAATTAGAATAATTTTGAAAAAGAAAAATATAATATGATTCTGGAAAAATTTTATACAACTGAATATGATAAAAATATTGTTCTAATAAAAGATAAAAAGAACATTACTTTTTCTGATTTAAAAAAATATGTTTATTGTCAAAAAAATATTTTTGAAAAAGAAGCTGCTAATTCGGTTGTTCTTTTGGGTGATGATAGTTTTGAATTTATTATAAATTTTTTCGCGGCAATATTTGCAAAGAAAAATATTTATCTATTAACAGATAAAAATAGATTATCAATGTTGAATTTTGATTATATTCTTCCTGAAAAACCTGAAAAAGCGGAAAATTACAATTTTGAACAAATTGATGTTAAAAATACTTTTATAAATCTTTTTACATCAGGTTCAACTTCTACGCCCAAAATGGTAAAAAAGAATTTTTTTAATTTAGAAGAAGAGGCAAAATGTCTTTCCCAACAATTTAATTTTGAGAAAAATGAATTATTTTATTCAACTACAATTATGGCTCATATGTTTGGGCTTATATTCCAGTTTATACTTCCTATGTATATGGGGAATATTATTAATACGGAAAAGGTTGAATTTCCTGAGCAAATTACAGATTCAGCACCATATATTTTAATTTCATCCCCGTCTTTTTTGGAAAAAATGGCTAAATATAATGTTGGTTTTAATGTTTTACCAAAGAAAATTTTTACGGCTGGAGATAAATTAAAGGAAAATGTTTATCAGTTCTTTAAAACAAAGTCTGATATTATAGAAATATATGGTAGTACGGAAGTTGGTACGATTGCATATCGAAATGATTTCTGTAATTTTAAATGTGTTAATGGAGTAATATTTTATATTTCTGATGATGGCTGTATTGTTGTAAAATCTGATTTCTTTATAGAAGATGAAATGAAAATTGGAGATATTGCAGAAAAAATTTCAGATAACGAGTTCATTTTAAAGGGCAGAAGTGATAGGATTGTGAAAATAAAGGAAAAAAGGATTTCTTTAGAAGAAATAGAAAATATATTAAAACAAAAAGCAGAGGTAATCGATGCATATTGTTTTAAATATCAGGATGTTTTGGCTTGTGCGATAGTCACTTCAGATAGTTCATTAAATGAAAAAAATTTAAAAAATTATCTTTCAAAATACAGTGAGATTGTTCCTAAAAAATGGCGTTTTATTGATGAAATTCCAAAGACAAAATTAGGTAAAACTGATAGAGTGGCAATTGAACAGATTTTTTCAATGAATTTATCTTATCCTTTTATCTTTAGTAGAAAACAAAATGAAAAAGAAGCAGAACTAGGATTGTTCTTTAGAAAAAACTCAAACTTTTTTAAGGGGCATTTTCCGATAATGCCCGTTCTTCCGGGAGTTGTCCAATTATTCTATGCTAACTATTTCGCAAAAAAAATATTTAAAACTGATATTCCTGTTTTAGAAGCCAAGAAAATTAAATTTTCCAGTATTATTAAAGCAGATGAACAAGTTATGTTAAAATTAACAAAGAAAGAATCATCCGTTGAATTTACCTATATGGCTGATGATAAAGTTTGTTCATCCGGTATATTTGTTCTTTGAGGACAAAAATAAGTTTAGGAGTACTTATGTATTTTCAATCAGAAAAAATATTAAATGTTGAATTTTATGATTTAGATCCAATGAATGTAGTTTGGCATGGAAACTATGTAAAGTATATCGAAGCAGCAAGAAGTGATTTGTTTAATAAACTCGGATACAGTTATGTAGATATGCATAGTGACGGAATAGCTTTTCCTATTGCAACTATGGAAATGAAATATATAAAACCTTGCAGATTTAATCAAGAACTTAAAGTAGTTTCAACTCTTGAAGAAATTGAACCTTGTTTAATTATAAAATATACTATTTTTGATAATAAGACAGGTGAAAAATTATTCAAAGCTAAAACAATGCAAATTTGTGTTGATATTAATACAATGCAAAGTATATATGGTGCACCTGAAAAATTGAAAAAAAAGCTTTCTTGTTGTAAAGTTTAAGGTATGAAAATACTTTTTAAGTTTATTATAATTGTTTGCTTTATTTATATTTGTTGTTTTAATAATGCATTTGCAAATGCAGATGTTTTTAATAATAAAGTTTCTGCTGATAGTATTCAAATCCCTCAGTTTAAGGACGTCAGCTGCAATTTCGAACAAGAAAAATATATTCCTAATTCAAATCAAACCATTAAGTCAGGCGGTACTTTTCAGTTCATTTTAAGAAAAGGTGTGATTTTTAATACTGAATACCCTGTGAAATATACAACTTCATATACTTCTAAAGAAAATAAATACGTTAATGATATAATAATCGGAATTTCAAAAAAAGAATTTTCTTATGTTGAGAAGAATTTTGATTTGTTCTTCAGAAAAAATAATTCGAAATGGATTCTTGGCTTAGTTCCCAAAAGTGATTCTCCTTCAAAAGTTCAATTAAAGAATATCATTATTATCGGGAAAGATAATATTGATGAAATATTGATAAATACAGTTAATAACGGTAGTACAAAAATAAAGTTTATGCAGTGTAAGTAGTAATGATTAAGTTTTTTAGAATATTATTTATATTCTTTTTTCTTCTGTTAAGCTTTTTAACTGTTTTTAATCCTGCAAAAACGGAAACTAATATTTTAAAGGCGGTTTTACCTGATAATGAACATTCAGAATTAATTATGAATTTGAATAGCAGGTTTTCTTCAAAAATAAATGTTCTAATAGAATCAAAATCTTATCAAGATTGTGACGAGTTAGCAAAAGTATTTATAGAAAAAGTTGATAAGAAATCTTTCAGAAATAAAAGTTTTGATTATCTTGAAGGATTTAACTTTTATAAAAAGTATCATAATAATTTTCTATCTGAAAGAACGAGAGAATTAATCATAGACAAAGATTATGAAACAGTAGAAAAAGAAGCTTTCGAAAGATTAATTAATCCTATTGGGATTTCGATTCTACCTGTAGAAGAGGATCCTTTTCTACTTTTTACCGATTATATAACCGGTCTTTCAAATATAAATTTGATAACAAGTGGAGATATAGTTCAATTTAAGGATAAATATTATAAATATATACTATTAGAGTCTAATATTGATACACTATCACCCACAACAGCTAATGAAAAATTAGCTAATCTGGTTTCTATAGCAGATTCATTAAACAGTCAATCAAGTTCAAAAGTTTATCTGACAGGAGTCCCTATTCATTCATATTATGCAAGTTCTGCTTCGATGTCCGAAATAAATATTATTTGTATATTATCTTCAATATTTCTATTTGCTCTGTTTTATTTTTATTTTCGAAATATAAAACTTATAATACCTGCATTTGTCAGTTTATTTATTGGTATTTTTTCAGGGTTATCAATAGTTTCATTATTGTTTGATAAGGTTCATATTCTGACATTTGTATTCTCTACAACATTAATTGGTATTTGTATAGATTATTCTCTTCACTATTTTGTAGAAAAAGATTTAAAAAAAATTATTAAAAGCTTAACATTAAGTTTGCTTTCAACTTCCTGTGCTTTTATAGTGATAATATTTTCTCAAATGGATTTACTGAAACAAATTTCTGTCTTTACTGTAGTTGGTTTAATTAGTGTATATTTATTTGTTGTTTTATTTTATCCCTTAATATGTAAGTACTTTTTAAATGATTTCGAACGAAAAATTGATATAAATATAAGATATGAAAAACTCATAATAAGTATGGTTATAATTGTTATAATTTGTGGGTTTATTAATTTAAAATTTGATGACAATATAAAAAATATGTATGTGCCATCTAAAGAACTTGCATATGCTGAAAAACTTTTTGCGCAAGTTACAAATTCTAATTTTAAACAAACATTTTTAGTTGTAGAGGGAAAATCATTTGAAGATATCCTTCAAAAAGAAGAAATTATTTCTAAAGAATTAAAGAATTATCAATCTGTTTCTAAGTATATTCCATCTAGGAAAAGACAATTGGAAAATAAAATCTTGATAGAAAATCTGTATAGTAATTCTCTAAATAAATATGCTCAATTTTTGACTAAAGAGCAAAGAAATAAACTATTGAATGTTAATTTTGAATATATTAATTATGATGAAAAATATTCTATTTTGTCTGAGTTTATGATTGATGAAAATAAATCATTAATGATTTTAAATGATGAAAATAAGCCTGATATAGAAGGTGTTAGAGGTATACAATATATTGATTTAAAATCAGATATATCAAGTAAAATTAAGGACTATAGAGTAAAATGTATAAAGCTAATTTTGCCGATTTTATTTATTCTTGTAATTGTACTAAGTATTATTTATAAAAACTTTTTAAAATCGATAAGAATCGTTTTACCATCAATATTAGCGGCAAGTTTTTCATTTGCATTTGTGAGTCTTCTTTTTAAAGAAATAAATATGTTTCATATTCTTTCAATTTTCTTGATACTTGGTTTTGGTTTGGATTATTCAATATTTAGGGCAAGCGGAGTTAAAAACTCATCCGGGGCTATACTTCTTTCTTGCGCTACAAGTGTATTCTCTTTTGCATTACTTTCTTTTACGAGCTTTAAATTAATAAGTTCGCTTGGTGTTATATTATCAATTGGACTTTTAAGTTCATATATTTTAAGTTTGGTTTTAATTCCTTCATCGGGGTTTGAAGAAAATAAAGATAACATATAATTTGGTTCCAGTTTAAAACTTATTTTCTGTTTTGTTTCATTCTGTATTTTTATTTTTGCTTCATATTCTGTCCAAAATTGGTAGAAAAATTCTTTATTGTTTGAATTAATGTTATATCTTTCAAGCAGCAGTTTAAAATCTCTGTCTTTCATAAATTCAATATCAAGACCTAATGGAAAAGAGTCAAAAGCAACAGCTACAATATTATTTGAGTGTGAAATATTAAAACAAAGGTCTGCATTTTCAAATTTTGGTTTTTTATTTTCGATTATAATATTTGTATCTTCTATATTATAAAAATATTCGGCAACAAATTTCGTAATCAATCTTCCTATTTGTGATTGAAGCTTTTTGAAATTGTGTTTTGTACATTTTTCATTATTATTTATCTTAATATAGAAAATCTTCATGGTATAATTTTACCATTATGGTTGATAAAGAAACAACTAAATATAGAAGAAAAAGCAGAAGAAAAGAAAGTTTTGTTGAAACTTTAGCAAAAGCACAGCAAATAGTTTTTGCACCGTTTACTTTTCAAGTAATAGCTTCAATGATGAAGTTTGGTATTTTAGATTATCTGAAAAGTACTTCTGCTTCGATAGAAGAAATTGTGCAAAATTGTGACATATCAAAATATACTGCTAAGACATTATGTGAAGCTGCTTTAGTAACAGAAATTATAGAGTTAAAAGACGGTAAATATTCTCTAACCTCTTTAGGTGATACATTTATTGATAATGAAATGACAAGAGTTAACTTTAATTTTATGCGAGATGTGTGTTACTTAGGTGCTTCAGAGTTGTCAAATTCATTTAAAGAAGAATCTCCAATCGGTCTAAAGAAGTATATAGGAAATTATCCAACTATATATCCGGCCCTTTCAAAGCTTCCTGAACAAATACAAAAAAGTTGGTATGAGTTTGATCATTATTATTCTGATACTTGTTTTGATGAAGTTTTGGATATAATTTTTAAACAAAATCCTAAAGAAATATTTGATATAGGCGGAAATACGGGTAAGTTTGAAAAAGCTTGTTTGAAATATAATCCCGATTGCAAGGTTACAATGCTTGATTTACCTGAAAATATAGATAGAGCAAGGGAAAATGTAAATAATAACAGATGTGAGTTCTATGGAATTAATGTAGTATCAGAAAAAGCCGTTTTTCCTAAAATGTCTGGAGCTGTTTTAATGAGTCAGTTCTTGGATTGTTTCTCTGAAAGTCAAATTTTATCTATATTAACAAATGTAGAAAAAGCATCTGATAAAAATACTCATATATATATACTTGAACCATTTATAGATAATCAACAATTTAAAGCTGCCGAGTATTCGCTTGTTCATATTTCTTTGTATTTTACTTGCATGGCAAACGGTGTAAGTAAAATGTATTCTGAAAAAGATATGCTTTCTTTGATTGATGAAGCTGGTCTTAAAGTTA
>CALUQL010000064.1 GCA_944322895.1 Candidatus Gastranaerophilales bacterium | reverse complement strand
GCCTCCTCAGCGACATCTTCCATCCTATCACCTCAATCTACTTTGTCAACTTATTTTTTATTTTTTCTTTGAGGTTTTTTGGAATTTTTAAAATCACCATTCAAAACCATTAGGTGACCACACTTTAGCTTGTTATCATTTGTTATATAATGTATCAGCTTCTGTGTTCGTGGTATCGACCACGTTTAATAATGTAATTTAAACATATTTTCTTTTCAACATGTATTTTTTCAAATGTTAAGCTTTGTAAAGACGAATTTTTTATTTGTTTGTTTTCTTAGAGATACAAGCATTTCCCTGTCAATAGCAATAAAAACGAGACTATTTTATCTCGTTTTTTTATCTATCAATTTATATTTTTGTTTATTTTATTGTTTTTAAAACGTCTACAATTCTCTTACAAGCATGTCCATCTCCATATGGGTTTATAGATTCAGACATTTTTTTATACTCACTATCATCTTTCAATAGTTTTTCTACCATTGATATTATTTTATCCTTATTTGCACCTACGAGCTTAACAGTTCCATATTTTACTGCTTCTGGGCGTTCTGTTGTATCTCTTAATACCAATACAGGCTTACCTAATGAAGGGGCTTCCTCTTGTACTCCACCTGAATCCGTTAAAATTATATGTGCTTTCTTCATCAAATTACAGAATTGCGCATATTCCAATGGTTCTATCAAGTGAATTCTTTCTTTTTCACCTAATAATTCATATACCGGCTTTCTCACATTCGGGTTTGGATGAACAGGGTAAACAACCTCTATATCTTTGTTATTATTTACAAGTTCTAAAATAGCATTACAAATTTCTCTGATTGGTTCTCCAAAATTTTCTCGACGATGAGATGTTAATAAAATCGTCTTTAAATCAGGGTTTAAATTTAGTCCTTTTACTTCTTCTTTATGATTTTCAACAGTATAAATAAGTGCATCTATTACTGTATTTCCTGTTTTATATATATGTTCCGATGGTATTTGAGACTTTTTCAAATTTTCACAAGACTCATCTGTCGGCGCAAAATGATATGTGCATACAGCATCTGCAAATACTCTGTTTATTTCTTCAGGAAACGGATAATACTTATTAAATGTCCTCAAACCTGCTTCTACATGTCCAACCGGAACTTTTGCATAAAAAGCAGATAGTGCTGCGGCCATTGATGTTGTTGTATCACCATGCACCAATACAACATCAGGTTTGACTTTTTCTATTACTTCTTTCGTTTTTAATAAAACATCACTGGTTAAAGACCATAAACTCTGATTATCTTTCATAATATCCAAATCATAATCAGGTTTGATTTCAAACAATTCAAGTACCTGATCCAGAATTTGCCTGTGCTGTGCTGTCACACATACTATGCTTTCCAATGTGTCAGAATTTTTTTCTATTTCTTTCACCAATGGAGCCATCTTTATCGCTTCAGGACGTGTACCAAATATTGTTAAAACCTTTATTTTACTCACTTTTTATACCTTATATATTTATGGCTTCTCTAACTTTTTGCATTGTTTTCTCTGCTTCCAATGCAGCTTTTTTATTACCTTCATTGATAATATCATATACTTTATTTGTGTCTTTTTGATATTCTGCCCTTTTTTCTCTTATAGGAGCGAATTTTTCATTAATTATTGCCCCTAATTGTCTTTTACAATCAGCACAACCTCTTTGACCCAATTTACATTCACATTCAACCTGAGAAACAATCTCTTCTGATGCGAATGCCTGATAATATTTAAATGCGACCTCACATTTATCAGGATGACCCAAATCATCTTTTCTTACACGGCTTCTATCTGTTATACACTGCATTATTTTCTTTGAAGTCGTCGTTTCATCATCTGATATCTTAATATCATTATTAAATGATTTACCCATTTTTTGACCATCCACTCCTAACAGTAATGGTATTTGTGTCAATTTGGGTTTTGGCTCATTAAATAATTCCGTCTTATATATATTATTAAATCTTCTTGCAATATCTCTTGTTATTTCCAAATGCGCCAATTGATCAACACCAACAGGTACTATCGCGCCATTTAATGCCATTATATCAGCTGACATTAATACGGGATATCCCAATAATCCATAGCTTAATTGCGGAGCATTTTCACTGTTTTCTCCATCTTTATTTCTCAACGCTTTTACCATATCTTTTAGCGTTGGATCACGTTCTACCCAGTTATTTGGTGTAATCATACTTAATAATATATGAAGCTCTGCAATTTGTAATACTTTTGATTGAAAATATATTGTTGATTTGTTTGGATCAAGCCCGCAAGCCAACCAATCTAAAACAACATCTAATTTATCCTGTTTAAGATTTTCTGTTTTATCAAATTTAGTTGTTAGTGCATGCCAGTCTGCAACAAAATAAAAACAATTATATTCTTCCTGCAGTTTAACCCAATTTGTCAGAACTCCCATATAATGACCCAAATGAAGTTTACCAGTTGAGCGCATGCCTGACACTAAATTCATCTTTTCCATTTTTGACCTTTCAATAAAGCACATACGCATTTATTATACACAAAATATAAAACCCTACAAAATAATTGCTTCTATTAAATTAAAGATCAATATCTATTGTTAAATTATCCAAACCAAGTTCTTTAATTAGTGACATATATGCATTATAATATTCTTTCATTGCGTCCAGAAATTCCTTTAGTAATTCCTGATGCGAATGTTCGACTATAATCAAATTTGTTAATGACGTTTGACCTTTTTTGTATTGTATTTTTGATAAATTCAATATTTTATTTGATTCTTCAAGTATATCTTTATAATGTTCAACATTTTCTTGTGCCATTACAAATTTATCATAGTTTGTATGAATAATATTTTTTGTAATGTTTATTATTGAATTATATTCTAATTGAGTCTTATCCAATTCAAGTTTTGCACTCTCTATTTCAGGGGTATATAGATATAATGAAGGAATATCAATTCCAGCACCAACATATGCACCTGATGTACCATCTTGCGCAAAGGCATATCCACCCGCCAAATATACGTCTGGTATTCTTTGTTTTGTTGCTACTGATAATTCTCTCTTAGCTTTCTTTATTTTAGATTCTGACATTTTTATGTCATATCTGTTATTAAATGCAACCTTTTCTAAGTCTTCATATGGAGGCAGTTCTAATTTTGTAAAAAATTCCTGACCAAAAACAGAATCCTCTTTTGAATCATATAAAGACGGGTTATTTTCTAAATTTAATGTTTTATTAAAATTATATTGCGCAGTCCTTATATTTGCTTTTATTCTGTTTATTTGAACCAAAATTTTCTTTAGTCTCATATCTGCTTGAAGAACATCAATTTCATAATTTGTATCAGAGCTGTGTTTTTGCTTTGTTATTTCCAATAATTCTTCAAGCAATTCTTTTCTTTCTTGCAGAATTCTCAATTCTGATTTTGCAACTAATAAATCAAAATAAGCTGTTCTTACTCTTAATTTAAGTTTGAATTCATAATCTTTAATTTTATTATCGGTATAATCAAGTTGTGCCAAGGCTGCTTGTTTTCTTTCGCCTCTTTTATTTATTTCTATAGGAAGCATTAAACCTATTTGGCTTGAGTTTCCCCTAGCTATTGGTCCCATTAGAACATTAGATTGAAACTGCGGATTTTTTAATGCATTTGCTTTCTCAACCGTATATTTTGAAATGCCTAAATTTTTTCTTTGTTCTTGAAGTTCTATATTTCCTTCAAGAGCCATATTTATAGCTTCTTCAAGTGAAATTTTATGCAAATCACTTTGAGAATTTACAAAATCTGCTTCTTCGATTGCATTAGCACTTGAAACAAATAGCATTATATATAACAAAAATATAATTAATCTTTTCATACCATACAATATGGTATCGTAAACAATTACAAAGTGAAATACATCTTAAACAAATAAATCTATAATGGTTAATACAATTATAAGCAACAATGCTAAAACAACAGGAAAGAATGTTGCAATTGAAGCTATTAATGTACACTTCATCTTATTGTTATTATAAAAGTATTTATCTAAGAATAAATAATTTGAACTAAAAATAAGTATTTCATAACATAACATTATAAAGAATAAAATGATTAAAAATACATTATAAAATTGTTCTGATGACCAAAATCCAAGAAACAAAATAACATTCAATGCAGAACAGAAAAAAGTAAGTATAAACATTAATACATAAATAACTTTTGTCCATCTTTTACTATTAAAAATATACTTATTTTCTTCATTTTCTGACATTATAAAACCTCAGTAAATATATTTTTTACTCTCTCAATGCATCCTTGCTTGCTTGTATACCATTCTCTATATGATATTCTTTCAACTATCATGCCTGAGCGTTCCATTAATGTTTGTTTCTTAATTTGAGTTTTATTTGTTTTTATATTATCTTCCAAACCGTCACATTCTATTATTATACATTTACCTGTCGGGTCTTTAACCATTAAATCAGCACTCAAACCCGCTACAGTCTGTCCTGCTGTTACTTCAAAACCTTCTTCCCTCAATACTTGAGAAACTTCTTTTTCAAATGAATTTTTATAGATATTTTCATCTATTTTTAATTCATCTTTTAATTTATTGCGTATTACATATGCTTGAACATATTCAATGTAATCTTTTAATAAACCTTGAGGAAGTGTTTTAGAATCTTTTGACAAAAATACTATTTGTTTCTTTCTTGCACGTGTGATTGCAACATTGAACAAATTTGGTATTTGTAAAAATGTCAAACTCTGATTAAAGCTGTTATTTGCAACAGCCCATGAAAGCATTATTATATCACGTTCATCCCCTTGGAATGTATGAGCTGTTCCTACTTCGATTTTATGTTTTCTCAATAATGTATCAGGATACAATTGTGAAAGTGCTTTCTTTATTAATTCCACCTGCCCTCTAAATGGAGATATAATTCCTATCGTCACAGGTTCATGTTCAGGGTCTTTATTTCTGTCATCTTCTTGAATAATTTCTTGTAATCTTTGCATTATTGCTTCAACTTCCGGCATATTTCTTGTCATGTCAGAATCAACTTTGCCTTCCGGTACTTCTATATATTCAAGAACATCTTTTTGTCCTGATTTAGACATTATTCTTATTCTGTCACCATAAAATTCTTTATTACTAAAGTCTATTATCGGTCCATAACTTCTAAAATGTTCATCCAATAATACCGGTTTGGTCGAATAATAATTAGCCAAATCAAACATAGAGTTTGTTCTAAATCTCCACATTAATTGATATTTATCAGGTATCTCATATTGACTTAAAAATGATTGTTCCTTTGATTTTTCCAAGAAAGATAAATGCGGCAACTGCTTATCATCACCTACAATAACAGCTTTTTTACATCTGAATAATATAGGTACACAACTTGCAATATCGCATTGTGATGCTTCATCTATAATTGCAACATCAAATAACCCCGGTTTCAAAGGTAAAGAATTTGAAACTGCATAACTTGTTACACACCAACAAGGAAATGCTTCCAATAACGGTTTAAAATCTTCATCTTCAAGAAGTCTGTTTTGAAGATTTTTCTTTCTTGTAACCAGTGCTTTTGTATGCACTATTAATCTTTGTCTTTTTACCTGATCACGAAGTAATCCTTTTAACGAATTTCTTCTTTTTCCTTTTAGAATTTCAACAGCTAAAGTTTTTTGCTTTCTTTTTAGCATTTTTATTTCTTCTAAAAGTTGATGAATATTTCCTATCTTATATATTTGAGTTTCTACATATCTTGCTTTTGTTGATAATCTTGCAACTTCAAGCTCCATTTTTATGCGTTCAAGATTTTCAAAATCAGGCTTAAAATCTTTATTTTGAATAATTTTCTTTAATTGATGATTTGCAAATTTAATCGTAAAATCAGCAAAAAAGCCTTGTTTCTCCGTATTTTTTTCAAGATTTTTTATGGCGTTTTCTATATTATCAACTTCTTGCATTGTTAATTTTGAAGTTAAAAACTCCAATTTACCGAGTTGTTTTTCTTTTTCATCTCGTTCTTTTATAAGTTTTTGCCATTGTTCTTCCAGTTTTATAATTTCTTCGCACTTATTTTCTTTATCTCTGATTGTCATTACTAATTTTTGCATATCCTCAACATCTACTAATATTGAGTTTTCAAAATCAGTATCCAAATCAACTTTATTAGAAATTAAATCCTGTAAATCAAAAGAAAGTTGTTTTTGATAGTTTGGTCTTCCTGCTCTTAGTGCTAAATAAGGTGCACCGAAATCATTTAATCTGTTTGCTACAACATCTGTTGCTTTATCCATTCTTGATGCAACCAATACTGTTTTTCCGTTAGAGACTAAATGACATATTAAATTGACTATCGTTTGTGATTTCCCAGTTCCGGGTGGACCATATACAGATAAAATAGTATTATCTTCAAGATTTTTTATTACATCTTCTTGTGAATCGCTCAAAGATAAAGGAGTTACTGCAACAAAATCCTTTAATGTATTTTCCTTTATAGGCTTTGATGCCATTTTACCTTTGCCTTGCAAGTATTCTTCATTAACTACATTTAATGCTGTTTCTCTTATTATTCCTGAAGGTTTCTCTGCTATTTGCATTAATTCATACAATACACCAGCAGTTACCAAAGGTCTTTTTGTCAATATTATTGCACTCTTATTTGTTAGAACAACTTTATCGGCTTTTAATTTTGGTTTTGGTTTGTCATTTTCTGCTTCGTCCAAAACTTCTTGAAGATTTTCATAGTTTATTTGCTTTTCTTCATAAAATTCTTCTGCTAAATCTTGTACATTGTTTTCAAGATTTTCTTCTTCACTTAATTCAAAATCCAAATCGGGAATCAAGGATTTTAAAGTTGTTAAAAATACGTTTAAATCTTCTTCTTTTAAAGGAAGCTTTGGTACAACGCCTAACAAGCCGTCAAGCATATTATCTATTTCATCTTCTTCACCTGATAAATTCATCAAGCTTGTTAATGCTGCCGTATTTAATGATAAACCCTCTTCTTGTATTGAGCATTCAATACTCATTCCTACTCTTTCCAATTTACAAGTAGAATATAATAATGGGGTCAAAAACTCATTTTTCCTTTTTGTTTTTGCATTTTTGCCAACTAAAAATAAATAACCATATATTAAATACTTATCTTTTTGACTGTTTTCACTTAAAAGCATTAATTCTGTTAAATATGAATCTGAACCATCTAACTTTAAAGGTTGGGGATAATTTGTGAAAAGTTGTTCGCCATCTAAAATAGATGCGCTTTCTTTATTCATTTTTTCTGTTTCTAAGAAAATCCATTTATTTTCTTTATCTTGTTTTAGATTTCTAAATGTCGAACTTTGAACTTCTTCTCTTACACAGTCATGCAAATAAAGACTCAATCTTTTTATAAAACTGTTATGAAATGCTGAGTTTAAAATTTTTGTTGCTTCTTGAAGCATATTTTCCCCTATAAATTAGATATAATAAGAAATTATAGCATTTTTGATTTTAATATACAAAAAAATCCACATGTTTCATACAGAAAAAGTATTTCTATATAACCATTTTATATACTTTATTCTTATTTTCGCCATATAACTTTGAAATGATTTTTGAGATATCTTTGGGAGAAAAACCTTCTTCTTTTAAAATTTTTATTTTTTGTTTTAATTCATCTTCACTTACATCAGAAGTTTCTTTTGCAAAAAGCATTGCGACAATTTCACCTTTTAACGGATTTTTTTGAAAATAAGATATTATTTCTTCTACTGAATTTATTTTTATCTCTTCAAAAACTTTTGTGAGTTCCCTGCCCACAGCAACAAGAGCATTTGGTCCATATTCTTCTTTAATATTTTCAAGTGTTTCCATTAATCTGTTTGGCGATTCATAAAAAACACAATTCGTATAGCGGTATTTATTAAGAATTTCTATTTGTTGCTTCTTATTTCTCGGAATAAATCCTATAAATGCATATTCTTCGTTTTTACGAGGAATCATACTCAAAAAAGTTGTTACAGCACATGCTCCGGGCAAGGAGGTTATTTTTATTCCCCTTTCTATTAAAGAACTTATAAGAACACTTCCGGGGTCTGAAATCCCTGGAGTTCCGGCATCTGATACCAATGCTACATTTTTTCCTTCTTCAAGCAAATTTATTATTTTTTCACTTCGTTCTTTTTCATTAAACTTATGACAATCAAATAATTTTGCACTAAACCCGTATTTATCCGCTAAGATTCTTGTTACTCGAGTATCTTCACAAGCTATATAATCAACATCATTTAAAACTTCTATTGCTCTTAATGTAATATCTTTTAGATTTCCAATAGGAGTTGCAACTACAAAAAATTGTGAGGACATCTATATACTACTTTCTAGCGATAGGATTTGTTGCAACATTTGCGAATGTTTTATTTAAACCTGTTACATCCAATATTCTGCTTACTTTTGGACTTACATTACTTATCGAAATAGATTTGTTATTTAAAAGTGCAACTTTTTGTATATTTAAAAGCATTGTTATTGCTTTTAAATCGATTGATTCTATATTTGAAAAATCTAAATTTATTTTACTTGATTTTTCAAACTCATTATTATCAATGTTTCTTATACTTTGAAATAATTCAGTTGCTCTAATTACTTGCATAAAATTTTAACTACTCATCTATTTGTTGCATAAAAATATATTAATATTTTAATCAAATTAATGCAATAGTTTAAACTTATATTAACCTACTTTTCTTATCTCTTCATCTTCATAGTTTTGATAATGATTATTAACATTTAAGTCTTTAGGCGTACTGATATGATGATTCAAAGAATTAAAACTGCCGTTAACTTTATAATTTATTGATGGAACATATTGTGATTGTACAAGATTTTTATTTCTTAATGTATTTGCATTAATATGCTTTTTAACATTTGTATATTTTTTAGCATTAGCTTCTGTGTATCTTTTTTCTTTTGGTCTTGATAATAACATCATAAAGAACAAGAATATCATACCTACAATTGAACTTGTTAATGCTTTTTTATCAGCAACAAAGAACAAATCGCCAAATATATTTGTTTTATTATCCAATTGTTTTACAAGACCTGTTGATAATTCTTTTGTATATATTTGTGCATTTTGAATATTATCTGCCTGCAATAAAATTAAAGTATTATTATCATTTTTCTTTTGAACAATAACGTTTTTTAAATCTACGGCATTGTCATAAACAATATCCATAGACTCGGATGGCAAAGTAGAATTCATTACCAAAGTTAAATTCCCGTCGTTATCTATTGACTTCTTTATTTGAGATTTTTTATCAACCTTTAATACAACTTTATACTCACCATCTGTTTTTTGCTGAATATCGATTCCTGACAAATAGCTTTCTGCAGCTAAAGAACCCAATGAAGAAAATATGAGCATTGAAATCAATAAAGTACATTTATTTAATATATTTAATCTTTTCCCTGTTTTCATTAAATCTCCAACGACTATACTACCCTTTAAAAATCATTTTAAAGATTTTCTCATTCGGCTACATCAATCAAATGGTTTATATATTTTTCTAAACCTTTAGATTAATCTTTTCTATAATTTAAAAATTATATATTTTTTATAGAAACCTTGATTGGATATCAGAATAATACTATATTCTAATTTCGTTGTGAATTTTGTTACAAGGTCTACAAGAAATTATGAACGAAGTCCGGGCACAAGAAAATTGGGTGCATTTTTTGCACCCAACTTACTTATTTTTATAAATTTTAACTATTAGCTCAATAAATACATTAACTAAAATCAAAAGCAAAATTGAACCGATTATTCTATAAATAGAGAAAATGATTGAATTAGACCATATAGCTTGAATTGTTAGAGCATCTCTACCTCTGAGCCAAAAAGCAATCAAAGTAAAAGGCAACATGAATAATCCATATCCAAAGCAAAACTTATTTCTTTTTTTATTTAAATATCTGAAATCAGGTTTAACAGTTATTAAATATGTAATCCAAATTAAAACAAAGGGTATAATTTCAAGTAACCCAGTTTCATTTAATTTTCTTAATGTATCAGCAAATATAAATTTATGTTTATATAATTCATTTAATATTTCATGTGTAGATACAATATAAAATAAAAATGCATAAACAGCAGTAGCAATAAAAGAAAAAATATAAACTTTATCAAATAAGAATTGTTTTAAAGTACATAGCCCGTATGTTGGTTTTAAACCCGACAATTCTCTCAAAGAGCTTTTATTATTTATTTTTTCTTTATTTTCGTCAGTCATTAATTTTTCCTGTTTATTAAAAAGTAATATTTAGTTTATATTCCACTTTTTCTATTTTGTTGAGACATTTAGTTTTCTAACTTGTTAGTCTTTTATAGATTTTTTCTGTTGGGTTAAAACCCAACCTACAGACTTAATGTATCAGCAAATATAAATTTATGTTTATATAATTCATTTAATATTTCATGTGTAGATACAATATAAAATAAAAATGCATAAACTGCAGTAGCAATAAAAGAAAAAATATAAACTTTATCAAATAAGAATTGTTTTAAAGTCCATAGCCCGTATGTTGGTTTTAAACCCCACAATTCTCTCAAAGAGCTTTTATTATTTATTTTTTCTTTATTTTCGTCAGTCATTAATTTTTCCTATTTCTTATAAAAGTAATATTTAGTTTATATTCCACTTTTCTATTTTATTGAAACATATATGTTTTTTTATTCAATATGTTCATATATATAAAAAGACTCCTTTTTTATCAAAAGGAGTCTTTTTATTATTTATAGCTGATTCTTTTATTAGCAGCAGCTGCAACCACATTGACAGTTACCGTTTAAAGCTTCTTTAGCTTCATTCATTCTTACTTTAATACGACCGTCAACGGCAATACCTTCACCTGTTTTTTCTGAAATTAACAATGGGTTAATATCAAGTTCATCAATGAATTTGAAATCAGTAACTAATTGAGATAATCTCAATAAAGTTTCTTGAATTTGTTCCATTTGAGCAGGTTTTGTACCTCTTGCACCTTCAAGAAGTTTGTATGC
>CALUQL010000063.1 GCA_944322895.1 Candidatus Gastranaerophilales bacterium | reverse complement strand
TTTGCACATTTTGAAAGTGGTTGATTTTTCTTCCAGGCAATAAGAATACCAGCGTCAAGTGATGGTTTTAATGGTTTAAAACAAAGTTTAGAATTTCCGGTTAAATTAATCAATCTATCAATACATAAAGCATAACCTAAACCTTCTTCCACCATAATAGAAGCATTAAACAATAAGTTATATGAACCAATAATATTTAATTTTTCAAAGTCAAATCCAAGCCAACCTGAAATTAAATTTTTTACTAAATATTGTCTGGAAGTGAATATTGGTATATCTTTCATATCTTTTGGGTCAATATATTCTTTACCTGACAAAAAAGAGTCCTTTCGCATTAAAAGTCCCCATCGGTCTTTTTCATTCAATTGAATAAAACCATACTCTTTTTTATCAATCGGCTCAATAAATAGCCCAAAATCTAAAAGTCCCTTATCAAGTTTTTCTCTTACATCTTCTCCATTTCCGCTATAAAGATGATATTTAATATTCGGATATATTTCGGATAATTTTTTAACTGTTCTAGCGATTATACGCATTGCTTCAGTTTCGCCGCCGCCAATGTATATATCCCCTGTCAAATTCTTTTCATCAAATAAAAATTCAGACTCTGTTTTATTTGCCAATTCAACGATTTCTTGTGCTCTTGCTTTTAGAAGTTTTCCATCATCTGTAAGTGTAACTTTCTTATTTCTTTTACCTCTAACCAACAGCTTTGTTTTTAATTCGTTTTCAAGATCCATTAACTGTCTTGACAATGTTGGCTGAGTTATATTCAAAACCTCAGCTGCTTTTGAAATGCTTTCTTCTTGTACTACAGCAAGAAAATATTTTAAAACTCTTATTTCCATACATTAATTTTAACTTTTTATTATATGCCCGTCAAGCATATAATAATTTCGAAAGTTTATTTCAAACAAATTGGAATCCAAATTACGGTTCAGACCCTGAAATGATGAGTATTTTACAGAAATATATTTTCGGAGACATTTTCTCAATAGGAAACTTAGATAATAAAACAAGAGAAATGGTAACGGTAACATCTCTTACAGTACAACAAACTCTTCCGCAATTAAAAGCACACATAAATGCACTTTTAAATACAGGAGCAACACCACTTGAAGTAAGAGAAATAATTTATCAATGTGCACCATTTATTGGGTTTCCCAAAACTCTTAATGCTATTGAGATTATGAACAAAGTATTTATAGAAAAGGGAATTAATTTACCTCTTGAAAGTGCAGCAACAACTAATGAAACAAACAGATACAATCTAGGTAAAAATATACAAAATCCAATTTATGGAGATGAAATAGAACAAGCACTTAGTTCTGTTCCTAACGAAATGGGGAAAGAAGTCAGTAATTTACTTACAGAAGTTTGCTTCGGAGATTTTTACACAAGAAAAGGACTTGATATTAAAACAAGAGAATTGCTTGTTCTTGCGATTTTAACAACAACAGGTAACACAGATACGTTGAAAAGTCATATTAAAGGAAATTTAAAAATAGGAAATTCAAAAGAACAAATTGCAGCAGTTATAATCCAATGTATGCCATATACGGGTTTTCCAAATGCAATAAAGGCACTTAAAGTTTTACAAGATGAGGATACAAAAGAATTAAATCAACCATTCAAAAAAGGAGAAATAAATTCTTACAATAAATTTTTCACAGGTACAACACATCTGAATATGCTTGTAGAGAAAGATGATATATGGAATTCATCAATAGGGAACGTAACTTTCAACAAAGGAAGTAGAACAAATTGGCATAAGCACTCAGGAGGACAAATACTTCTCATAACAGCAGGGGAAGGCCGATATCAAGAAAAAGGAAAACCAATCCAAATACTAAAGCAAGGTGATGTTGTAAAAATTCCAATAAATATAGTTCATTGGCACGGAGCTGCACCAAACAGTGATTTCGCACATATTTCAATAGAAACAAACATTCCAAACAATCAAACAACTTGGCTTGAACCTGTAAAAGATAATGAATATAAATAGAGGTAAATATGGATTTAAATGAATTTCTAACTTATTTAAACAGCGGAAAAGAAGTAACCGCGAAGTCTGATATACATATCTATATGACATATTTAGCTGAAGAAGCAAGAAAGCTCTCTGATGAATTAAACAATAAATATAATCCTCCTGAAAAAGTACAAGAATTATTTTTTAACTTAATTAACAGACCAATTGATAAAACTTTTCGTTTGTTTCCGCCTTTTTATACTGATTGCGGGAAAAATATAAAAATTGGAAAGAATGTTTTCATTAATTCTTGCTGTCATTTTCAAGATCAAGGCGGAATTGAAATAGGCAACAATGTATTAATCGGGCACAATGTAGTAATTGCAACTTTAAACCACAACCAAAATCCAAAACTAAGAGCATCAATAATACCAAAGAAAGTAAAAATAGGTAATGATGTCTGGATTGGTGCAAATTCAACAATTCTTCCGGGAGTCACAATAGATGATGGCGCAATAATAGGAGCTGGAGCAGTTGTAACTAAAGATGTAAAGAAAAATACTATTGTAGGTGGTAATCCTGCAAAAATTATAAAAGAAATTGAGGTATAGCTTATGTTATATGAAACACATTACAAAGAAGGTAAAAAAGTTTGGTTTAATAAATTTGATACAAAAATTGCAGGACTTTTATTTTTACCTAAAAATTTTAACGAAAATGAAAAATATCCTGCAATAGTAATCTGTCATCCCGGTGGTGGAGTTAAAGAACAATGTTCTTCTTTATATGCTTGGCACCTGGCACAAAACGGATTTATAGCTCTGGCTTTTGATGCAAGTCACCAAGGAGAAAGCGAAGGCTTACCAAGATACTTAGAAGATCCAACATCAAGAGTTGAAGATATCAGGAGCGCGGTTGACTATCTTGTAACACTTTCTTTTGTAAATGAAGATAAAATCGGTGCAATGGGAATTTGTGCAGGTGGCGGATATACAATTAATGCAATTCAAACAGAATATAGAATAAAAGCAGCAGCCGGAATAAGTACTTGGGATGTTGGTGATAGTGCAAAAAATGGTTTCCCGGGAGTAAATATTGATAATTTTATGCAAAAACTTTTAAAAGAAGTTGCAGAAGCAAGAACAAAAGAAGCAAAAGGAGATAAACCATTATACTGGCAATACGTACCAAACTCTGAAAAAGAAATTAATGAAAATACATCAACAATACAAAAAGAAGCATATGAATATTATCGAACACCAAGATGTTCTTTTCCGACATCAGTCAATAAATATCTTGTATCAAGCAATGATAAATTAGCAGCTTGGGATGCGTTCTCACATATTGATGCTGTATCACCAAGACCTATTTTATTTATAGTTGGAAGTAAAGCCGATACCTTATACTTTACAAATGATGGATACGAAAAAGCAAAAGAACCAAAAGAAATTTACACAGTTGAAGGGGCGACGCACGTAGATTTATATGACAAGCCTGAATTTGTTAACCAAGCAGTCAGAAAGTTAGTTGATTTCTTTAATAAAGGATTAAAAAATGATTAAAAAATTATTCGCAGTAGTTTTACTATTTTTATTATTTATAGGAGTAAATAATATGGCTAAAGCAAAAACAAATGAATGGAATAAAATATTCAAACAAAGTAACAAAGTAGAAATAAAGAAAGTAAACTTCAAAAACAGATTTGGAATTACTCTTGCGGGAGATATGTATATTCTGAAAACAATAAAAAAAGGAGAACAATATCCGGCAATAGCTATATCTGGTCCATTTGGCGCAGTAAAAGAACAAGCTTCAGGGTATTATGCACAAACATTAGCAGAAAAAGGCTTTATTACTTTAGCTTTTGATCCTTCATACACAGGTGAAAGTAGCGGAGAGCCAAGAAATATTGCATCACCCGACATAAACACGGAAGATTTTAATGCTGCAGTTGATTTTTTAAGCAATCAGAAAAATGTTGATGCTGAAAAAATAGGAGTACTTGGAATATGCGGGTTTGGAGGTTTTGCTCTAAACGCTGCACAAATTGATACAAGAATAAAAGCTACAGTAACTTCTACAATGTACGATATGACAAGAGTTAGTGCAAAAGGATACAATGATTCAATTGATGAACCAGGAAGATATAAATTAAAACAAGAATTAAATAAACAAAGAACAAAAGATTTTAAAAATAAAACATATGCTAAAGCTATAGGATTACCTGAAAAACTTACAGGTAATGAACCTCTTTTTGTAAAAGAATATTGGGAATACTATAAAACTCCAAGAGGATTTCACAAAAACTCAATAAATTCAAATGGTAATTGGAATACAACCTCGGTTCTTTCTTTGATAAATTTACCTATTCTTGCCTATAGTAACGAAATCAAAACTCCTGTATTGATGATTCACGGAGAAAAAGCACACAGCAGATACTTTAGTGAAGATGCATTTAAAAATTTGAAAGGTGACAATAAACAATTACTTATTATTAAAGATGCAAATCACGTAGATTTATATGACAATGCAAAGAAAATTCCATTTGATACTATTGCTGAATTTTATAAAAATAATTTAGAATAAGAAAAAAGAGGTATTAATATGAGTAAAAAAATTTTAGTTATATCAACAAGTTTAAGAAATGGTTCAAATTCAGATATTTTAGCTGATGAATTTACAAAAGGGGCAATTGAAGCAGGCAATGAAGTTCAAAAAATCAACCTGAAAGATAAAACTATAGCATTCTGCAAAGGATGTTTAGCCTGCCAACATACTAAAAAATGTGTAATCAATGATGATGCGGTTAAGATTTTTGAAACAATAAAAGATGTTGATGTAGTTTTATGGGCAACGCCAGTATACTACTATAATATGTCAGGACAAATGAAAACATTAATAGACAGGTTAAACCCATTATTTGTTTCAAACTATAAATTCAAAGATGTATACTTAATTGCAACAGCAGCAGAAGCCAACGAATCAGCAATAAACGGAACTATAACAGGTCTAAAAGGCTGGATTGAATGCTTAGACAAAACGAACTTGAAGGGTATAATAAAAGCAGTAGGTGTATGCAATGCAAAAGATGTAAATAATTTTAAAAACTATCTTTCTAAAGCATATGAAATGGGAAAAGCGGTTTAAATACAATTATTTTCTGAAAAAAAGAGGGAAATAAATTTTTTCCTCTTTTTTTTTTAACTTTGAACTTAGCCATATTAAATTTTATCTATACTAATTTGCAATTCTTTAAGGTTTTTAATATCCTTTTCTTCTAAATCATTTTCATTAATTGCTTTTTTTATGGCTTGCTCAGCCTGCATATATTGTCCAAAATCAAAATAACAATATGCAAGGTTATAATATATTCTCCCAAGACAAATTCGTTGATCTTTTAATAACATTTCAAAAAGTTCTATTGCTTGTTCGTATAACCCTAACTTGTAGTAATTGCAAGCTAATAAATTATTTAGCTGCATTTTATCTAATTTTTTTGAATGTTTTAAAAGGAATCTTATATATCTTTTCGAAATGCAATATTTTTCTATTTTGTAATATAACATTGAAAGAGAATATAAAATTTCTTCGAAATCTACAGACAACCTGCTTCTCTTTTTTAACAATTTTTTATATAACCTTATTGCCAACTTATATAAATATTTTTCATTAAGTGCATAAGCAATTTTTTTCGTTTCATTAGCAATTTTTAAAATTTTTTTATGACTGATTTTCTTATTTAAATTTCGCTTTATTTTAAAAAACTTTTTAGCAATATAATGATTATTTTTTTCTATATATAATAAAGATAGAATTGAAAATAGAAACGGTATATATTCTTCGGCAATATAATCCATAGCTATATTAATATTTTCAGAAGCCTCTATTAACTTCTTATTATCAATATTTATATAGGCAATCAAAATATAAACTAAAAACTTTATCTTTCGGGATAAATTTGAATTACTCATTATATTTTTTAACATTGCATTGGCTTTTTGGCTATCACCTGTTTTGTGAATAGAATAGCAAAGAAGACTATATATGCTATATGTTTGAAAATTATTAAAATCATTTTTGTCTGATAGTATTTTTTGTGCTATTTCTATAGCCTTGTTGTAGTCATTCAAGTTATAATATGATATGCAAATTAAATCTAAAATATTATATTCTTTAATTTTATTGAATTCAGTATGATTGAGTAATTTTTCGTAAGTAATTAAAACATTTCTATAATCAGAAATATAACAGTAATATTCTATTAGTTTTATCAAATTACTACTTTTTTCTATAAAAAGATTTTTTAATTTTAAAACAATAATACATAAATAAATAAAGAGTTTAAAATCAAGCATTTTCTTTTGTTCTACTGCAAAATCCATTTTATTCAAATCGTTCATAAATCATTCCAAAAAATCAATAATTCTATTTATATTCCCATTTCTTATTGTGTTAAAACTCAATTAGAATAATCTAAGCAAATAAAATACAAGTTAAATTGTCAATTAAAATAAGATTTGATAATATAAAACAAGCTTGGAGGTTTAATGTCTTTAATTATATTATTTAGTTCTATTGTAATTTTTTCTTGTATTATTACAAATAAATTCTCAAATAAATTAGGAATGCCAGCTTTAGTATTCTTTATGTTCTTAGGTGTTTTATTTGGTTCAGATGGACTATTCAAACTTTCTTTTGATGATTACAATTTAACTTCAAAACTTTGTTCTATAGGATTATTATTCATAATATTCTACGGTGGATTCTGTACAAAAAAGCCTGATAACAAAATTACAATACAAGCAATACTATTATCTTCAATTGGTACCATTTTAACAGCGGGTTTTACTGCATTATTTTGTTACTATATTTTAAAAATACCCTTTGCAGAAAGCTTTATAATAGGAGCAATAATTAGTTCAACAGATGCAGCATCTGTCTTTTCTATATTACGTTCTAAACGCCTAAATTTAAAATATAATACAGCACCACTACTAGAAATGGAAAGCGGAAGCAACGACCCTTTTGCTTATCTTCTCACAATGTTGGGGATTATATTATTAAAAGGAGGATGTTTTTCTTCTCTTACTCCATTGCTTATTAAACAAATATTTTTTGGAGTTACCTTTGGTATAATTATAGCAATTTGTGCCATTTTGATTTTCAAAAAAACTAAAATTTTAACAGAAGGTACCGATACCATATTTATTGTTGCAGTAGCTCTTCTTTCATTTTCACTACCTGACTTAATTGGTGGAAACGGGTATTTAAGTGTTTATATTACAGGAATAATTCTTGGAAATAGTGACATAAGAAACAAAATTAATCTAATATACTTCTTTGACGGAATTACTGCATTATCACAAGTCGTTATTTTTTTCTTAATAGGTTTTCTTTCTTTTCCGCATAAAATTCCCGAAATACTCTTGCCAGCCGTTCTTATTACACTTTTTCTATCCTTAGTAGCAAGACCTTTGGCAGTTTCAATTGTTATGCTACCATTTAAAGCAACTTTTAACCAAATAAACTTCATCTCTTGGGCGGGTTTAAGAGGTGCTGCTTCTATTGTTTTTGCAATACTAGTAGTTTCAGAAAGTACATCATTAAAATATGACATTTTTCATATTGTATTCGTAGTTTCACTCATATCTGTTACAATACAAGGTTCTTTATTACCTATAATAGCAAAAAGAACTTCTATGATTGACAATTTAGAAGATGTAAGAAAAACATTTAATGATTATCAACAAGAATCCGCTATAACATTAAATAAAATATTAATTAAAAATTCTCATCCTTGGATTAACAATTCAATAAAAGATATTGCATTAAGTGACAACTCACTTATTCTCGTTATAAAAAGAGAAAATGAAAAAATTTTTCCTAAAGGTGACACTATATTAAAAGAAGGAGATGAAATATTAATAGGTACAACCGTAGTAAAATCTAATTACGATATAAGCCTTTCAGAAACATTAGTAGATAAAAATAATGAATGGATAAACAAAAAAATAAAAGAAATAGAATTCCCATCAAATTTTCTTATAGCAATTATTAAACGAGAAACGGAATCGTTTGTACCAAATGGAGATACCAAAATAAAAGAAGGGGATACAATAGTTTTCTATACAAAATAAATAAAGGAAAAAGAAAAAGACCGCTGATATCCAGCGGTCTTTACTCTTTCTTTTACCGAATTAGTTTGGGCTTGCAACAAATATGTTTCCTTCAGCAAAATCTACGTTATATTTTTCACAGAATGCTGAGAAACCATCTCTTGCTTGTTCAGAATCATAAACAATACCTGTTTCTAAATCTGTATTTTTAGCAAAGTCTTGCATTAAGAATTCAGGAACACCATAATATTTATTTTCTACAGTATTACCATGAAGTCTAACTTCATTTGCAACATCTTTTATCAATTTTAAATAAGCTTCAGCTGTACCAATATCATCCCAAACAGCAGGTTTACCGCCTTTTGTTTCTAATGGTACTGTATAAACTTTCATATTATTACCTTCATCGTCAAGAAGTTTACCTTCATTTGCAAGTCTTACAATTTCAGGCATTACGTGAGCACCCAAACCTGTTTTTGCAGGGTCTAATATACCTTTTGCAGTAAGCACTTTTAATGCTTGAGGACTTAAGAAATAGAATCCGGGATTTGCTAAATATGAGTTTTCATCACTTGGATTTTGAGCAGTTTGAACTTTTCTAAATTCTTCCATAGCTTTATCGTAAGAACCTGGTTCAACGAAATCAGTAGGCATTGGTGCATCTGAAGTATATTTTGGTTTTTCTAAAAATTCTTTAATTTGAAGATTACCATTATCATCTTGTTCAACACCTAATAAACCGAATGATTTAGCTCTTTCAGGATTTACAGGATAATAAGGAATAATCAAAGCTGCATGAGGAAGTGTCTTCAATGCATTATATGTACGGCTTATATCTGCATTTGTAAAGATATCTGCATTTAATATTATAGCCGGTTTATCATTTCTGATAATATCACGTTTTAAACCTTCAGCTATAGCACCACCATCTGTTTTATATTTTTCAACAAAACGAGTATCACCACCATTTGGAATATCATGTGCTTGGCTTAAATATTTAACAGAATCATCTGCACCACCACTTAAAATACCTGCAGAAGCTGCTAAGTTAAGTGCAGTTGCTATAATTCTATAATTATTATCGGTTGGTAATTTTCCTGAAGGTTTATTTTCAAATTCTCTTGTAATATTAAAGAATCTTTCACCAAAACCGCCGGCAGGGATAATAACAGTTGGGTCATCTTCTTTCACAACGTCAGCATAATCACCTTGTACTGCTTGTGATTGCAAGCCTGATTTCATATATGAATCGACTGCATTAAGAGTTCTAGGTTCTTTATTTAAAGTTGTGATAACAGTTCTTCCTTTGAATGAAACAGATTTTTTATCACTTCCGGGAGTTGGTTGATACTCTCCAACCATTTTAAAGTCAAAGCCATCACCTTTGACACGGCTACCAGCTAACATTTTTATTGATTTACCTTGTAAAGAAGGGTCTTTTACAGTAATTTCGGGCATGAATTTACCTTGTTTATATGTAACAACAGGTAAATTTTCTTTTGAACGATCAACTCGTCCAACAAATATCGGATTACCTTTGCCATTAGATATTCTATATACATCTAATCCATCTTCAACAGTTTTTACAACATTTAATCCTGCTGCATTTAAATGTTCTTTTCCTTTTGGCATTTCTTTTAAAGGTAAATCTATATTTTCATTAATATCTAAAAGATTTGGTATTCTAATTTCCTTATCATTAATAATAGATGCTTCTAGTTCTGTAAAACCATTAACACCCGATCCAAAATTAACAGTATGAGCTGTTTTAACTCCGTTCATCGCTTGAAGTGCATTAAGATAATTAGCACCTGGCAATTCACTAGTTTTAACTTGAACATTACTTCCCTTTTGTACATTTGATTTAACTCTAGGTATACTTTGAAATTTAATGTTAGAGTTTACTGAATCAATTTTGTTAATCATTTGAGATTTCCTTTCACTATGCCCTCTCTATCTAATAACACATATATTTTATTTTAAGGACGCAATTAACTTAAAACTCCTGAAAAAAAAACTTATTACTTTTTTGTAAAAAAAATTTTTTTATTTACAAAAAGTTACATTAAAATAATATATTTTTTAGGATGCAGTAATCACATGTTAATTGATAATATCATTACGAAAAAAATGATTCAACTTTTTATAAAATATTAAGTTAAAATATTAAATAAGATACTCAATTTGTGAATGTTTTTCTGCTTGATCCATTAAGATAGAATAACGCTTTTCTGGAATAAAAAATTCACCAAGTTTTGTTTGAGTAAATTTTGCTCTTTTTAATGATGGAACAACTTCTTGATCAAATGCAGAATAAACTGTTGAATCAAAACGTTCTCCTGCGACTTTTACAATATATGCTAAAAGAGGTTCTGCTCCATTAACATAATTAGGGTTAACGTTCATTTCTTCAATTAAAGTAGATAACCCGGGATTTTCAAAAGTTATAGTATTAAAACCACGTGTTATTTGATCCGGTCTATAATGATGTGAAGTCTGAGCACAAGAAATTACTTCTTTTGTTTTATCATTTCTCAAAATATAAAAATCTTTATTAGGAATTCTTTGTTCACTTGCTCTTTGAAAATCAAAATGAATGCATCTTGTTTGCTTACTGTATCTTACATCCTCTATATCTGATAAATTATGAGGGTCCATTTTATACAAAGTTGCTTGAACTTTATTTTTATTTGGTTCTTGTTTTATCTCGCACGTTAATAGTGCTTTTTTTCCGAAAGAATAACAATTGTTTAATCTTGAAATATTCATATTAGCTCTCTTTTTTACTACTCATTTATTTAAAACTTGTAATTTTTTTCTTTGCTATTAACATAAAAATTAATATAATGTTTATGTACATCGATTTAAATATTTATTTTACGAGGAGTGCTTATGAAGATTAAAAAATTATTATTATTTTTTATTGCTCTATGTTTTCTATCAGGTTGTTTTATGACACCAGGTTTTACTTTTTT
>CALUQL010000062.1 GCA_944322895.1 Candidatus Gastranaerophilales bacterium | reverse complement strand
GATAAATCTCCAAAATTACCACAAGAGAGAGTATATATGAACACTAAAGTTTATCTGTACTTATACAATCATAAATTGTATGTATCTCAAAAGTATCTTGCAAATAAGGAAGCTAAAAAACACAAAGAACAAGAACGATTAGAAATTAAGAATATTTATTTGAGGAGTTATAGGAAGGTTTTGAGCCGTTCATATACTCATAAATTTCACCTTCACTTGGCTGAAGAGATATGGAAGTACGGAAAGTCTTTTGAGGAGAGATATTTATCATTAGGTGAAATAATATAGCCAGTGGAGATTTTAATTATAAAATGGATTTCTTTCTTCTAATTCCAGCTCTCTTTCAAGTTGCACATTGCAATTTTCCAATTCTTGATTAAGCCAACTTATAACGTCATATTCCTTCTCTTTTTCAATTAATTCTTTAATTTTTTCTATTTTATTTTTTATATTGTCGCTCATTTTTCCTTCAAATGAGCCTGAAAAGCTATTTCTATGAAGCTCAATCAACATCTTTTCGTTTTGTGGATATTCTATTATCAAATCTCTATAAAAAGCATTACAAGGTATATTAGCAAACGGCAAAAAGCCGTCTGGGGCCAATTTTGCAATTAGAACAGCTCGATTTATATAGTCTTTTTTAACCCAATCTTTAATATCTTTTGTATTAAATGCCTCAAATAAGCCATTTTCGCTCCACAAGCCATGAAAACCAAGGGGGTAATAGTTTTTTTCTTTGTAGAATGACTCAAGTATTTTTGAAAACAAGTTAAACATTTCTTTTGGCTTAAGTTTTGCTAAATGAATTGCACACAATTTTAAATATTCATCGTAATATTTGTAATTGTTTAAAATTGAGTTGAAAATATTTTTTAAGACTTTAGTATCAGTTTTTTTATCGGCATATTTATATAGTATTTGCTGTATTTGGTAGTAACTCGTATATTGATTTTCTGATTTTGTTTCAAAAAATAGTTGTATACACTTAAAAACAATTTCTTTATCAAAAAGCCTTTGGTTTTCCGTTTTTTCATTAAAAAAGTTATAAAAAATTACACCAATACAAAGTTGCAACGCATTAATATCATTTGAATATTTTTCTAAAATATAATTTATAATTTCATTTAATAGGCTCATTGAGCACTTTGATATACTGTATTTTAAAGAATAAATCGGAAATTTGCCTTTCTTTATTAGACTAAATAAATAACACACTGTTTTATCGGATGCGGCTGAGCTTATTATATCGGGTAAAATTTTATAATACGGCGAGTTTTTGCCTATATCCAAAATCAAATCTTCCGCTTTTTGATTTTTAGATTTATCCTTTGAATAGCAAAGAGCGTTAAAATAACCTAAAATTAAATCTATATTTTTAGGGTTTAATTTAGTGAATTTTTTTAAAATATTTTTGTAGATTGTAAATGAGTTGTCAATAACTGCAATCTTTTTACCGACCAAATATGACATTTGACAATCTTTAGATAATAAAAATTCTATAATATTATCTTGGCTAAAATCTGTATTTTTAATAAGTTTTTCAAATTTTTCTTCTTGCTCTTTTTTTATGTATGAATTATTAATGCAAAAACTTTTAAAATCATCAATTTTACCGATATTTTTTAGTTCTTTATAGAATTTATCGTATTCTTTTTTATTTTTCTTATTTAACTTTTTTACCCAGTCGTATTTATATGAGTTTTCAAAGAAATTAAATAATTTGCAAATATCGCATTCCGGCAATTTTATAAATTTACCATAATTTTTTAAAGCAATCTCAAATGTTTGATTTTCCAATAATAAGTAGGTTGTTGTTTGGGAAAATATTTTAACGCATTCATCTTTTACTTCTTTTTCATTGTTTTTTGCTAAAATGTCAAATATTATTTCAAATAATTTTTCAATGTAATTAGTTTCAACATTTGAATATTTAAAAGAATCTTTAATTCTAACAATGGAAATAGTCTTGTGGTCACTACTTATAACTTTATCTACATTGTGTGGATTCTCCAGACCTCTTTTAATAGCTTTTAATAGTAGAAGAACTTCAACCTTATTTTTTGTTTTATTTAGTTGATTTACAATGTATTCAATTTTATTTTGCAAAGCAGTGTGTGTATTTGCAAGATCGTTATTATAAAAAATTGTAAATAAGTCTGCAAATAAAGTTTGAGCAGTATTTGAGTAGTATTTTTTACTTTCGCAAAGAGCTATTCTAAATAGCATATTTGCACATCTTTCAAAATATTTTGGTATTAGAGCATAATGCAAAATTAATTCTTGAATATTACGCCCGTTTTCATCAAGCTCCTTGTTTTCTGCACTGAAAATTATTTTCTCTAACTTATTAAAAAGACATTCATTTCTTGTATAACCTATGCAATTTAAAAGATTTTGTTTTGAAATCAAGTCATTAAATTTTTCAAATTGGGAATTTACTAACTTTTTTTTTATATCTTCGGAGCAACTCATAAACTCGCTATCGAAAAATATTTTTAATGAATCGGGCATATCACGAATGTAATCTTCGTAATTAAAAGCAGCTTCTTTTGTATCCCACCACTCTTTTTTTAGCCAATTTTGAAATATTCGAGGTGAAATATATAAACTGTTTTCTCCTCTTAATATTGTGTTATTTTTTAGTTCTTTAATATATTCATCTATTACGCTACTTTTTAAATTGTACTCTTTGTCTAAAATATTTTTTATAAAATTAAATTCATTAACATAATTACCACCACATCCGACTTTTTCATATATACTCAATTCGCGCAAAATTCTTAGTTTTTCTACTGTTTTGTTTGAGTCTTTAGAGTCTTTATTGCTAACATACTTTTTCCAGATATCATCAAGCTTATAAAGGTAATTTTCAGGATTGTTATTGATATTATTTGCAACAATAATGGCAGCACGAGGAAAACCTTCGCACAGTCTTACTATTTGCCTTATATTGATTTCCGGCATACTTGGAAATTTTTTAAAAATGATTTTACTCATTTGCTCATTATCCAAACCATCAATTATAAGGTAGTTTTCATTCAATACTTTGTCTGTATCTTTTTTACATGATTGATATATGGTAATAAGTTTAATATTAGGAAAGTAATATTCCAGCTTGTTAAAGATTTCTCCTGCATCCCTGGAATCACATTCATCAATAATCAAAATTAAATTAATATCTTTGTTACTTAATAAATAATCAAGCAAGCCAGAATTTTTATAATCACCGGGTGATTCAAAAAATAAACATAAATTTTTTAAATTATCTTGCGACAAAGCCTCAAGAACTGTTTTGGTTTTGCCCATTCCTGAAGCTCCTAAAATTCTGATATGTTCTGCAGTATCACCCTTATTTGGTGTTTTTAATTTATCTTGTATTTTTTTTATAATTTCAAATCTTTTTTCATCGGCATAATATTCGCCCCTTAAATCAGATTCGCAGATTACATTTTCTATTAAATTTTTTAATCCACAGCCCGGTACATTTTTTATTTTAATAGTCAATGCAGGGTAATTTTGCTCAATAACAATGTTTAACTGTTCATACCCCCACACTTTGACTTTAGGGTTTAAAAACCCTGCTTTGCGAAAATAATCTGATACTAGTTTTTCTGTTAAGTCACGATTTTTTTGAACAAATGTATGTCTAAAGGAAACAAAAACATAAGTACCATCATTTTCTAAAACATTTCTTATTGCAGGTTTTAATAAATTTCTGTATTCTTCTTCGGTTTTGCAATAAGACAGTTCTTTTTTTGAACAATTAAACAATTCTTTTACAATAGCGCTTTCATTCCATGGTATTTTCTTATCTGTTTTTATTTGATAACATGTTAATTTATCGATAATAATGTCGCCCGTTTTTCCTTGCGGACATTCTACTATTGCATCTATTCCGCCGTCAGAACAATTAATATTTTGACCTTGTGGGCAGTTTATATTAGTTAGGGGAATTCCGATTCTTAGTGCCTCACAACACAATAAATCATTAAATAACTCAACAGCTTTTTCAGCACTATATTCAGTGAGTTTTCGGTCTAATTTAAAAAAATCACTTTGTGCAAATACCATTTATATATAATAGCATTATAATTCATAACCCGCAATTAATTTTAATTGTCAGTTGTATTGGTTTTATCTAGCTATATTTATTCTTGATTTATGCTCATATATCTAGACACATGTTCAACTGTTCGCTTTGCAAAAATCATCTTCAAACCCTCTTATATTATCAAGCTCTATATTGTATCTTTTGCCTTGCTTATCAACGCAAGTTGCGTAATCTATTTCTGCATCTGCAAATTTATTTTTCCAAATACAAATCAGCAAGCCAAAATCTTAACGTTTTTAAATTCAAAACCTTTGTTCCGTATAAGCGATAATCTTTTTCTGTCATTATTCTTTCTTTTCAAGTATTAAATCTGAATAGATATCATCAGGCTTTTGTGGGTCTATTAAAAACTCTTTCATAAATACAAATCTTTCTCTGTAGGAGTTTTTACAAATTACTGCGTCAAAGTTATAAAAGCCAATTACTTTGTAATACTCATTATCAGAGTTTTCAAAGCCTTTAATCTTTTTAAGTTTGTATTTTTTGCCTAATTCAATCATTGTTACCTCTTGTCAACAATGACATATATCGCTCTCAATATGTTAAATATCAAGCAATCTATTTAAAAACTTATCAATTAAACATAATTGATAGCCTATTAGAATGGAATTTAAGCAAGTCTTTTTTGGGGTATATATTTTCTACTATTTTTTACAATAAAATTCAATACAAAGCTTTTTAAACAGCTTTTAAACAACATTTTAATTATATTTAAAAACTTTCCGGATAATTTATGAAATAAACATTTAATTTATCGGAATCACGCCTAAGATTTTCAATAATTGGTGTAATATTTCTAAGCTCCTCATATTCTTGCTGCTTTTGACAGAAGTAATCAAGCACAACTGTTGTGTTGTAAATCCGCTCTGCTAATTTTTCTAACTCCCTAAAATCTTTTTGTTTAATCTTGTATTTCTTACTTTTACTCATACGACCTCCTTTTTCAAGTGTCGTATTCATCACTTAAAAATCAAAGCTAGTCAAGTTATTTAATTGATACCAGGTGGTTTTGGGGGGACAAACCCTTTTTCGTATAAGTTTCTCATTCTCATATTATATTCTTGTTTTATTCGTTTTGAAACTTCAGGAGTTTCAATAATATGGGCATAAGTAGGGTTTAAAAAGTATGTTTCATATTGCAACTTATATTTATTTGTAATTCTTGTTGAATCAACCATAACCTCAATACAATAGCCAGCCATTTGAATAATATATTTTTTATATTTTGAAGTTTTTCCCTTAGCAATAAGAACCACTTGATTTATATCTTCAGTAAAACTATTTTTGTAGATTAAAGTTTTGAATAGCTCCGGATACTCTCTTTTACCTTTTAATACATTAAGCGCTTTTCTTTCATAGCCTCCAAGATTTATATTTGACCATTCTTCCAATTGAGAAACAGAAGCACGCCATAGAATTGAAATAAAAAAATTTCGAAGTTTTGTATAATCAAAATTGTTACTATCAAGTTGATAAATTTTACCTTGAGGATGGGTATGTACATATTGATATTTGTTAAAATCATCAAATAAAACACGATAACCTTCTTTATCAAATTCTCCTAAGATATGGTTATCACAATCCCTGCATAAAATATTCGAATCATACCCACCATTTTGTTTATAGGCGTACTTCCTGGTTTTAGAGTTTATAAGCAAATATCTGTCTTCTTTTCGTGCTATATAAAAATTTTTAGGAATAATATGTGCTTTTATTAATTTCTTTTCTTGTCCACAGAACTTACATATCCCTACATTTTGATTTGCAGATTCTTCTTTCATATTAAAAAATACTCATATTCATAGATTTTACTTCGTCCCAAAGAGCCATAAGTTTACATTCATCATACAGAATATTTTCAATAAATTCTTGCCAAATTTGTGGACTATTATTTAAAGAATAGCCATCATTAATCTCATGCCAGTTACTTGATGCCATATTTTCAAGCAATCGTTCTAAAGATTCAGGGGAACGAATATCAGAATGTCTAATTATATTGAATAAAATATCATAACAGCGTGATGCCATTGTTTCAATTCGATGCTTAATCCCATAAAAACTTAAAAATTTTTTTGCTTCCTCACTAAGATTGTTATTAATTTCAATTTTCAAAGAATTGTTATACGTTATCTTGTAATTATTCCATAACTTTAATGGATGTAATTTATTATATTCAAGTCCTAGGGCTTTTATAGCTACTTTATATTTATCTATCTTTTCTTGAGAAGAATCACCTTTAAAAAAAGTGGTTCTTTTTTCTCCCAGATTACACTCTTTGCAACATGGGGCCCAATTTTCAGGATGTAATGCGAATTGTGGAAACTGATCTTTGGGTATTATGTGCTCAATATCCGCGTGAATATATTCTTCTCTCTTTTTTTTATTGTTTTTATCTTCTTTAATTGAACATTCTAATAATTGTCCACAAAAGCAACAGCGAGGCTGAGAATCAATAAAGTAATTATAATTGTAAAATTGCTTTGGTGTTAAACAAGAATTAATTTGTATATAATCTTCCAGGTCTTTAAAAATGTTTAATAATATTTCTACAATAATAAATTTAACTTTATCTTCTTTACTACATAATGATTCATCTATTTCATCTCTTAATATCTTAAAATCATTTTTTACTAATTCTGCTTTATTGTAGTAATTCTTTTCATCTTTTTTAAATGTATATTTTTTTACATATTCAAATTTTAATTTGTAATTAGAATCTTCAAAAAAATTATTATAATCTTCTTGTATATCATCGACGGATTTTGTATCAACATCATCACCCATATATTTTTTTAAGTAGTTTTTTATTTCACTGCAAAATTGTCCAAATAATTCTTTTATTTTCTTTTTGTATTCATAATTGATTTCATATTTTGAACGATTTTTATCAATATTTAATTTTACTTTTTCTAACTTAAAATCCATATATCTGTTATTGTTTTTCTTCTTTGTTTTTATCTAGTAAATATGGGCAATTTTCGTGTTTATCTATTTGATTCAACTTGCTTCTGATTTTCCAACGCCATTCCCCTGGGCCTACTTGTTTCAAAAGCTCTTTTAATTTTTCTTTTTGATCTTTTAAAGAAATGCTTTCCTCATCCTTTGCATCTTGTTTAATTTCTTTTACACCTTTTAAAGCGGCTTCAATTTCGTGTTTTGAACCCTCTCCAATGTCTGCTTCTAAATCAAATAAAGCTTTACCTATATCAACAATGTTTGTTGCATAAGTATTTAAACATACTGGGAATGTTTTTATTTTATCGTTTACAAGCTCAAAATGATATAACTCATCTCGTTTTACATCAGTAATCAGCATTGCAGAATGTGTTGCGATAAAAACATCATGGTAAGTATCTTTTAAAGCCTCTTTAATTAAATATATAAAATGCCTTTTCCAGTTTTCATTAAAGTGAGTTTCTGGTTCATCTAACAATAATAACGAACGATTTTCTTCTCCCTTTAATTCTCTCATCAGCATAATTAAAGCAAATCTTCGGACAAATCCCAGTTCTCCATCTGATAGAGTTTCATCTATGTGCAAAAATTTGCCTTCATCTTTTGATTCATTTAATTTTTTATATAAAAAGCCAGTATTTATAATAGCATTTGTTTCTTGACTCAAAAAATCTTGATTAATTAGACTATTTAATAGAATTTTTAAAATTGTAAATACAGATTCTTTTTCTTTTATATCATTAATAAACACATATAAACGTGTTACACCCGTATCTTTTTCTATATTAAAATTAACATTTTTTATTTCAAAAGTATCTTTGTCATAATTTCTAACATCAAGCCACACTTGTAAAGGTTCAAATGTTGCTTCATTTTTGAAAATTATTTTTTTAAATTTATCTATTATTGTTATATTATCGTTGTTTGTCCAAACACCTGAAAGGAATAATGCACTTAATACATATTTAATTTCTTCCCTTTCGAATGACATAAAATCTTCTGTTGTATTATCAAAATATTCAATATTTCTATTAGAATTTCCGGTATAAAATTTTATAACTTTTTTCCAAAAACCATGATCTGCAACAGGTTTAATTTTTTCATAATCTTTTTGAGAGCAGTTTCCACAAATTAATTCTCCAGTGCTATCTTTTATATAATGTTGAAAAATAGCATCTGGATTATCCATATGAGTTGCAATTTCATATAATGCATCTAGAAAAGTGCTTTTCCCTGTACCGTTTCTTCCAACTAATAAATTCAAATTAAGCGTTTCTTTTTCTGGTTTTTTATTTAAATCCAAACTAAACCCATTTAAGCATTTATAATTTTTTATAAATATTTCGGATAATTCTCTCATTAAAAATCCTCCTCAATATTTAATAAACTTACATAAGGAAAATATCGTTCATAAATATCATCAATATCTGCACGATATTTTAATAATCCTAGAGCTTTCAGAGTTCCGATTGTTGAATGTATTTCAGATGTAGTAAAATCTGTAAAATACTTTTTATCACCTTTTAAATCTTCAAAATAGAATTTTATAAATTCTTCAAAAATTTTTATTTGTCTTGGCGCTAAATATTCCGTTATATTTTTCCAATAATTGTCTTGCTCAGTAGTTTTTATTAGTGTTTCAAACAGTGTTTTATCATTTTGTGCCTTAATATTTTTTCTAGTATTAATTTCAAAATAATTATTCTTTATTCTCAATCTATTTTCTTTATACAAAATTTTGATATTTTCAATTTCATTAGTTAAATTATCTAAATTTAATTTAATTTCTATTCTAGTCCACCCTTCTTCCTTATTTTTGAAAGATCTTATTGCTTTTGCAACGTCGGAATTTTCTTTTTCAAACCAAAAATTTTCCTCAGCTTTTAGCAGAATATCTGGCACTTCTATGTCGCTTTCTTGAATATTTTTAATGCCATTTAATAAATTTTGGGTTAATTTTTCTAAATCATCGGATGTTTGAATTAAATTTTGGTTTGAAGTTTTTAAATCATCAACAATTTCAGTTAATGATTTTATTTCATTTGGATTTATTTCATCCTCAAAATATTGAGGCATTGAAATCAGATAATCATTTTCTCTTATTTCTTGTAATGTATAAGCTTTGATTTTTGCTATATTATAAAATTCTTTTTCATCAAAAGTCTCATTATTTAGGCATTTTTGAACAATTCTTGAAATATCATCTTCAGAAATATTTTTATCTTTAGGTGTTATGAAATATCGTAAGCCATTATGCGGATTATCTAACCTATTTTTTCCAACTAAAATTAATTTTTGAATTTTGTTATTTTCTGAAAAATTAGATTGTATTACAGCTATTAATGAATTATTCATTAAATATCGTCTAAAACTTGTTACGAACTTGCTTTGGTTAAATAAAAAATTATTTGTAAAAATGCATATAAAATTTACATTGGCATTTTCTTGTCCAAATAAAATTTTTGCTAAAAAAGCATATTCTGAAAAAATATTATTATTTAAACTATAAATACCATGTGAATTCAATTGATAATGTAAATCACCCAATAATTCCAACTGCACATGTAAGGGTGGATCAAAAATATATGTTGCCGGGTGAAAATGATAGTTTGGATCTAAATTCTCATACAAATAGTCTTCATTCTTTACGTTTGTTGCTAAATTTTTATAATCAGATTCAGAGCTTAATAGATTGAGATATGTTTGAGCAATTATCGAAATTTCATTATTTATTTCAAAACCACTTGTTTTATAATTATCAAATCCACTCAATAATCTTCCTGTTCCACAACAAGGGTCAATAACAAATCCATTATTTTGCATTTGCTTTGCAAAGGCTTGCATCACTTTTATTGAAAAATTATCAGTAATAAGCAATCCTAATTTATTACCCAACTCATCAATTATCAATTGTATGGAATTCGCAATATTTTTTCTATTTTCTTTTAGCAATTTTTTGAAATCGGATATAACATAGTGCATGCCTTTCTCTGATTGCATTTTATAAAAAATTGAAAAATCAATCTTGGTATCAGCTGTCCTTAATATTTTTTCAATTTCGTAATCCGGAAATTGCAAAATATCATCAATATTTTGAAACTTCATTTCCCACATGATTTTGTTTAAACAACTACAAATTGTAGCTACAGTGCTTATACTATTTATACCATATTGAGATAATGGACGAATAATATTGTATATTATATCTAACTCTCTTTTATTCTCCATAAGCCCTCCTTGTTAGTTCGCCAGTGAAGGAGTGGTGGAGGAGGGATTGGAACATGGTTTTGGCATTTTCCAGTTCAGCTTGTTGTGTTTTTATATATGCCTCTATCTCTTGCACTTTTTTCGCAAAAAGTTCTTGTTGTTCTATTGGTGGCAGTAAAATGTATTGATTATAAATTGTAGTTTGTGAAATGACAGGTTGAGCAGCTCTTTTTGCGTATTGATTAAGGTTGATTTGTGTTAATGCTTCTTTTAAATATGTTTCATTTATCGGGATTAAATAATTATTGATATATAAAGCATTATCTGTTATCCATGAATTTGGTTTTGTTTTATGGACACATCCGCATTTAACCCCAACTCTACCAATACATATTTTTGAGTCTTCAAATAAAAATTCATTGTGGTAGCCATTTATTCCATTTCCACCATAAACTGGATACTGCCCATTATTATCCAGCTCTTTTGACGGTATAAATTTCCCACTTGTTAATGTAAGAATTTTTCCAATTTTTTCTTTTGAAAGATTCTTCTTATTATTAATAGGGTCGCCGAACATTTCTTGGAAGAGGGCGGGGATGAGGGATTGGGCACTTTCGATACAGGCAGTGCGTAAACGAATTATTTCACTCGCGGCATCTAATACATCTACTATCTCCTGTTGCTCTTCCAAAGTTGGTGGTACAGGAATTGGAAATTTTCTTAAAATATTTAATGCGATATATTTTTGATTCCCTCCTTTTAAATTTTGTTTTATATACAAATTAGCATTTGCTGTTTTAAAAAAATAATTAAGCCACTTAGCTTTTATCTTATTTCCATTGAGTTTGAATAATCCTACATTTTTTATTGCAAAGTTAATGTAATCCGTATCTACAATACAACTTTCACCAACTGTTCCTATCATTGAAAATAAAATATCATATTTTTCAACTAAACTTCGTTTATTAATTTTTTCAAAATCTTCTTTTGATATAGAATATGCATTTTTATAATCTAAATGCCCAGAAGTTATATTTTTTGAAGTAAGTAAGTAAATACCATTATATTCAACTGGTTTAGGAGAATCATGAGTCCCGTCTGTTACTGCGAAACAGTATTGTTCAGCCTCTAGTTTTTCCCAATTTTTAGGTATATTTTCAAACATTTAGTTTCCCTCCAAGTTTTTCTTTTAGGGATTCAAGAAGTTCGATTGATTTTCTTTCTGAGTCCAAAAGA
>CALUQL010000061.1 GCA_944322895.1 Candidatus Gastranaerophilales bacterium | reverse complement strand
GAATCCATTAATCTCTTTGCAATCCCTAGCGTATTTACACCTTGTTCTTTTTGCCATTCTCCTGATAGTACAAATTCATGCATACATTTTCTGTCATATGGCAACAGATAATATTTCTTTAACTTATTCATTATATAGTTTGCGTTTAATACGGCATTAGAACTTACATCTTTTAAGTCTCTCCCTGTCATTAAAATATATGCATATGCTCTTACAAGAACAGAAAAATTACCATAAAAAGCTTTCATCTTACCTATAGAGTGTTTAATATTAAAGTTTCTGATATATTCTTTTCCATTGTATTCAATCATTGGTGATGGAAGAAATTCTTTTAAAGAGTCAACTACGCCAACGGGTCCAGCTCCTGGACCTCCTCCACCGTGAGGGGTAGAAAATGTTTTATGCAGATTCATATGTACAATATCAAATCCCATTAGTTTAGGGTTTGTATGCCCTAATATTGCATTCATATTTGCTCCATCATAATATAATAGAGCACCTGCATTGTGAACCAGCTTTGAAATTTCAAGTATATCTTCTTCAAAGAGCCCAAGTGTATTTGGATTTGTAAGCATTATTGCGGCAGTATTTTCATCAAGTGCTGATTTTAATGCCTCAATATCAACTAACCCTTTATCGTTTGACTTTATTTCAACAATATTAAATCCGCACATTGCTGCACTTGCAGGATTTGTACCATGTGCAGAATCTGGGATAATAACATTTTTTCTTTTTTCTCCAATAGTTTCAAAATATTTTTTTACAATCATCATACCGCACAATTCACCATGAGCACCTGCAGCAGGTTGAAGAGTTACGGCATCCATTCCCGTAATTGTTTTTAGCGATTCTTGTAAATTATACATAAGTTTTAACGAACCTTGACAGTCTTCATCTTTTTGCAAAGGATGAAGCTCACAAAATCCTTCAAGTGCGGATAATACTTCATTCACTTTTGGATTATATTTCATTGTACAAGAGCCTAAAGGATAAAATCCTTTTTCTATACAAAAATTTTTGTCTGAAAGCTCTTTGTAGTGTCTCATTACTTCTAACTCAGAAATTTCAGGCAATATTGTTTCCTTAGAATTATTTATATATTTTGTATTTATAAAATCAAAATTTATTTCTTCATCTGTTAAATTTATTCCTGATGTACCTTTTTTTGTCTTTTCAAATATTAGTTTAGTCATTATATCCCCTAATAGTTTATTTGTATTGTGTAACTTTTTCTTTTGCAATTCTTGCTCTGATTTTTATCTCATTTAGGTCGGCATCTTTATATAGAGCTCTACCTATTCCAACAGCTTTTGCACCCGCATATAAATATGAAGTTATATCGTCTATCTTTATACTACCAGCCGCAATTACATTAATAAACTTCATTGGTCTTAGTATATCTTCAATATATTCAGCACCTCCCATAGGATTAGCAGGCGATATTTTTATTAATTGAGTACGTGCTTTCCAGGCTGAATATGCTTCATTTGGCGTTGTTGCTGTCATAATTAAAGGGATTTGCTGACTCTTACACAATCTTACCAAATTCATTTGAAATACAGGTGATACTACAACATCAGCACCAGAATCAATCGCGATTTGAGCTTGTCTTTGAGTTATTATTCCCCCAGCCATAATCATTGGTCTTTTTTCTTTTTTTGTAATTTTACCTAAAACTTTAACCATCTCAGGAGTTTCAATTACAATCTCTATTATATTAATTCCGCCTTCCGTTAATGAATCAATAATTGCTTCGGTTTTTTGTGGTTCTTGAGTTCTTAACACAGCAAAGAGTTTTTCAGAACAAATTCTATCTATAGTCTCCATTTTATTTCTTTCTTAATTTCCATATACTTTGCATGAAAGCATTTTCTATTTTTTCAGATGTTTCATTACCTATTATTCGTTCTAAATCTTCTTTAAACTTTGTAATGTCTTCATATTTTCTAAGTATACCATCAATTGCAATTGATATATCACCTGTTTCTTCTGAAACTACTACGCAAGCAGAATCTGATATTTCACTTGCACCGATTGCAGCTCTATGCCTTGTTCCGTATCTCCAACTAAGTTTCGGATCTTCTGTCAATGGCAACAATACACCAGCTGCTAATATTTTATCTTTATGTATTACCATTGCACCATCATGTAATGGAGTGTTCGGGAAAAATATTGTTAATATCAATTCTGTTGAAATATCCGCATTTATTGTAGTACCAACTTCATTATAAAAAGACTTGTCTTGTTCTTTTTGTACTACTATAAGAGCACCTCTTTTAACTCTGCTACAATATTTTACTGCTTCTGTAATTTCTTTTATAACATTTGTTCGTTGTTCATTATTATCTTTTTTAAATGAAAAAAAGTTTTTTGCTACAAATTTTGTTTGACCTAAATGTACTAATAATTTTCTTAATTCAGGTTGGAATACTATAACCATTGAAAGTAAAATACCGGTTAGTAAATATTGGGCAATTTGCCCTAAAATTTGAAATTCTAAAGCAATAAGTATTGCACTAAAAATCCATGCAGAAATTATGAAAAAGAGAATTCCCCTTACAAGCTTTTCTGCTTGAGTATTTCTTATAAATTTCATATATATATAAGAAATTATAAGTACAACTATTAGTATTTGAAAAAAATCTTTGAACGTAAAAGTTGTAGCTTTCCAAACAATTTCACTGCTATTTAAAAAATCACTATAAATTTTTAGTACATTGTCAAGCATTATTACTAATTTAATCTTTCAGGAATTACATCTGACTCACATAGTTGCTCATAAGTTTGTCTATTTACTATGATATCAGATTTTCCATTATTTACAAGTACTGCTGCAGCTTTTAAGACTCTATTATAATTGCTCGACATTGAATATCCATATGCACCTGTTGTATAGAAACAAATGGTATCTCCTTCCTCTATTTCAGGCAACATAATGTCTTTTGCTAGTATATCACCTGACTCACAATGCTTTCCCGCAATTGTAACTTTTTCATCTGCTATGCCTTTTGGATTATTTGCAATTTCAACTGTATATTTAGCTTGATAAAGGCTTGGCCTTGCATTATCAGACATTCCACCATCAACAGCTTGATATTTTCTTCCGTTTGGTACTTGTTTCGAACTACCTGCTGTATATAAAGTTATGCCTGAGGTACCTACAATACTCCTTCCTGGCTCAATGTAGACAGTTGGTTCTTCTATTTCATATTTCTTTGAGTGTTCTTTTATAGAAGAAATTATTGTTTCAGCTATTTCATATACAGAAATTGGAGAATCATTTTCTGTATATTTAATTCCAAGTCCACCACCAAGATTTATTGTATGTAAATATATATTATACTTCTCTTTTATTCTTTTAATTTCTTTAAATATAACGCCAACTTCATCAAAATATACTTGTTTTTCAAATATTTGTGATCCGATGTGAGCATGCAAACCTATTAAGTTTATATTTGAATATTCATCTCTAATTAATTCTATAGCTTCATCTAGTTGCGTTAAATCAAAACCGAATTTCGAATCTAAATGTCCGGTTTGTATGTATTCATGAGTATGACATTCTATTCCTGGAGTGATTCTTAATAATATATTTATTGTTTTGTTTTGCGATTTAGCAATATCATTAAGTAGTGCCAGTTCAAAAAAGTTGTCTACAGATATTGTCTGTATTCCACAAGATAGTGCATAATTTAATTCATCATATGATTTGTTATTCCCGTTAAATAAAGTTTTTGACATATCAAATCCAGAACTTTTTGCTGTATATATTTCACCGCCAGAACATAAATCAAGCCCAAATCCTTCTTGTTGCATTATTCTGCAAATAGCTTTTGACATAAATGCTTTCGCCGCAAACATCATTTTTATATTCGAATATTTTTCAAATGCTTTTTTATAGCTTTGTGTCATAGAACGTATCGTTGCTTCATCAAATACATAAAGAGGTGTATTATACTTATTTGCTAATTCAACTAAATCACATCCTCCAATTTCAATATTTCCATTTTCATTTATTCTAGTTGTTATTGGTTTAATGTTTTGGTTTGCGGTTTTCATAATTTCTCCTCTTAAATCTTAGGATAATTTTAACATAAAGATTTAATCTTGATAAAAGTCACAAATGTATTATTATATTATTTATGAAGAAACTTTTATTATTTTTATTATTTCTATTATTCTCGGCAAATGCTTTTGCTTCAGATATGGACTATGATGCTTTATATAATGCTGCAATGCCTTTTGAATCTAAATTATACAATGATATTGATCCATTTGAAGATGAAGATTCAATAAGGTATGCTTGGTCTCCATATCCATTATTTAGAACATCTGCTTTCCTTTACTTTAAGGACTATACAATTGAACCCGGATATTATTCTATTGTTCCCAGAACATTAAAAGAGAAGGATTACATATTTTTCAAGCAAAATGGAAAAGTTCAGTTTATTATTCCTGTTGCAAAAAAGGAAAAAACCCCTTTGAATTTCTATGAAGCAAATACCCCACAAATAAAAAAAACAAAATGGCAAAAGTTTACTTCTGCGGTTAGAGAAAAGTTCTATAATACGGCAAAAGACTCAATGAGAGCAACACCACCGAGTTCGGTTGTTAATGTAGAAGTTGAAGTCAAATATATTGTTTTAACGTTGTATTATGGAGAAAATAAATATATTGCTTTGTTCAAAAGAAGTCCCTACTAATTCTTAAAAAAATTTTTATTTTTACTAAGTCTTTTTCTGTTAACAACATATCCACATTTTGAGCAAGCTAGTATTTCACCGGTTGAGTCAATCGGCATAAAATTATGTTTACAGGTTAATATATCCTCTAATTCATCATTTTGAACATTTGTAGAATAAGAGAAAATCTCTTCTTTACTTGTCAATCTTAAATATATTTTTATAATTTTTTCAATTATATACATTTTATAAAATTTTATTTAATACCACTGCTATACATATTAACAATGTGAAAATAGAAAGCAAGTTTCTTACAATTAGAAATTTTATTAAAAAGTCACGTTGTTCAATAGGGAAATTTTTTATTGCTTTTGTGCTGCCCATAAGAATCGTAGTATTTATTTTCTCATTGGGATTTTGTATATGTAGATTCATAACTTTAAAGAGTGTAAATGCAGTGGGAAGGCTAAATAATGTCATTAAAAAATATGGACTTAAAATTTTAAAAAATACGGAGGCAATAATATTAATATAAGCAAATAAAATTATAATAACTAATAGAATAAAAGCATTTTTTTCATTTCTACATAATCGACATAATGTAATTTTTCTGTTATCTTCATCATATTTGAAATCCAAAAGCATATGATTATGCAAAACTGCAACAGATAAAAGACCTGTTGATATTGAAATCAAAAGAATTTCTAAAGAAAAGGATCCCGTCATTGAATAAAAAACCCCAAGATAGAGTAACGGTGAAAAAACAATTGCAACAACAATTTCTCCGAGTCCTAAACATCCCAATAACGGATATAAAGTGCATAAAATTGCAGATGGTATAATTATGTATAAAAGATCTGTTCCATAAATAAATATAAAATATAAAGCAATAATTCCTGAAATTAGAAATAATATAAAAGATACAATATAATACTGACGTAGTGTTAATTTGCCTTCAAAAATGCAAGAACATTTACCTTTTTGAAAATTAAAATCTTTTTTTAAATCTTTTAAAATTTTTTGCTTTTCTCTAGTATAGTCGATGGCATCATCAAAAAGATTAGTTGCCATATGTAATGTAATAATACCAATTAGAGATAATATACCGTATTTAATATTACCATTTTTAAAACAGGCAAAAATAAATGGAACTAACCAAGACATAATCGATACAGGCAGAGAGTAAGCTCTAACAGCAATTAGCCAAATGTTGGTAATTTTAAAAAAAAAATTCATTTTAAAGCCCAAATTTAACCAATATATAATAAGCATAACTCAAAAAAACAAAAAAAATATTAAATTTTGTAACAAAAATAATCTTGCAAATATTGAATGTAATCATAATGTAAAAAAACAATCAGAAAATAAGCGTTTAAATTTTAAAAAAAATGTGTAAATTTGTCAAAAAACATGATAAAATTATAGAACCAAGAACGATAAAGTGTTAATTGTACATTTTATAAACGAATAAAATATTAATATTTTGTAAAACAAAATGTTAAAAAAGGCAATAAATTTAAATTAAAATTTTTTATATATAAGTGATGGTAAGTAAGTAAATTTTTTGTCGGAGGAAGAATGACAATAAGTGTGAACTCTAGAAAGAAACAAGCTAAAAAATCTTTTGATGAATTGTTAAATGATTTAAGAACAAGTAATTCAGAAAAAGTTAGATATAATGCTGCAAGAGTGCTTGGAGAAATGGGCGATGCTAATGCAGTTGAACCATTAATTGATGTTCTTAAAAATGACAGAAATGGTTCTGTTCGCTTATATGCTGCAAGAGCTTTAGGCGAACTTGGTGAAGTTTCAGCTACTATTCCGTTAATTGAATCATTGCGCGAAGACCGAAATGTTGATGTTCGCGTTCGTGCCGCTCGTGCTTTAGGTCGTTTGGGTGGTCGCGAAGTTGTTGAGCCACTGGTTGAAGCTTTAAATGATGAAAACCCTCAAGTTTGTATTACTGCTACTGATGCGTTAATTGAAATTGGTGATGTTGCTACTGACTCTTTAATTGAGTCTTTAGATAGCGAAAAAGTTAATGTTAGATGTGATGCTACTCGTGCATTAGGCGAAATTGGTAACCCAAAAGCAGTTGATTATATTATAAAAATGCTAAAAGATGAATGGGTTAATGTTAGAATTTATGCTGTAACTTCATTAGGTAAATTAAATGATACAAAAGCTGTTCCTTCTTTAATTGAAGTTATGCAAAATGAAAAAGAAAATGATTTAGTAAGAGCTGGCGCTGCTGCTGCTTTAGGTGTTCTTCGTGACCAAAGAGCTTTACTTCCTCTTAGAGAACTTATTGTTAAAGCTGAAGAACTTGGTGAACTTGAAGATACTGCTTTAAAATCTTTTAAGAAAATTATGGCTGCAAATTGGAAGCCAGTTAATGAAGGTCAAGCAAAAAAAATTAATGCATAAATAACTAAAAAATGCCCCATTAGGGGCATTTTTTTAATGCTTTCTTTTTTGACATTAGGTTGTGTTTTATTTAAAATTATTATATGTAGATAGGGATTTATATATGAAAATTAAAGCTGAAAACCTTGTAAAAACATATAATGATAGAACTGTTGTTAATGATATTTCCATAGAAGTTAATAAAGGAGAGGTAGTTGGTTTATTAGGTCCTAATGGTGCTGGAAAAACAACGACTTTTTATATGGTTGTTGGTTTAGTCCGACCAAATTCTGGCAAAATATATATAGATAATGTTGATTTAACCAATTTAACAATGGATAAAAGAGCAAAACATGGTATTGGTTATTTACCGCAAGAATCATCTATTTTTAGAAAATTATCTGTTGAGGATAATATTAAATTAGTTCTTGAACTTAATGATAAGTTGAATCAAAAAGAAAAAAAAGATAAGCTTGAAGAATTATTAGATGAATTTAGAATAAAAAAACTTCGTGATACGTCTGCAGTAGCCTTATCTGGCGGAGAAAGAAGACGTGTCGAAATTGCAAGAGCTTTAGCAGCAAGTCCTGAATTTATTCTTCTGGATGAGCCTTTTGCCGGTATTGACCCGATTGCAATAGGTGAAATCAAAGACAATATTAAAATCCTTTCAAACAGAGGACTTGGTGTCTTAATTACAGACCATAATCCTAAAGCTACATTATCTATTACAGATAGAGCATATGTTATTTTTGACGGTAAAATAAAAATTCAAGGTACACGTGATGAAATTGCAAATGATGCTGTTGCAAAACAATTTTATCTTGGAAAGGATTTTTCACTTTAATGAAAATAAAATTATTAGATAAGTACATATTTTCACAGGTATTTTTTACTTGTTTTGGATGTGTTTTTATTTTCATGATTGTATGGATAATGCCTGAAATCTTTTTGAAAACAGTTCAAAAGGCCATTAGTGGCGTTTATACCGTTGAAATGGCAGCATCTATTATTTTATATGAGTTGCCAAAGGTTTTGAACATTGCCCTGCCAGTTGGTATGTTATTAGGTACGTTGCTTACTTTTGATAAATTAAGTAAAGATTCAGAACTAACAGTAATGAGAGGTTCTGGTTTCCCTTTCTTTAGAATTATCTCCTCTGTAATAATTATTTCTGTATTTGCAATGGGTTTTACTTTTATTATTGCTGCGAAGTATTTACCATATTCAGCTTGTAAATTAAGAGATATTAAAGGGGAAAATAGAGTTTCCCAGTTCGTTTTTCCTGTGAAGAACAAAGATGATTCAATGAACAAGATACTAATTATTTCTAATTTTGATAATAATAATATTAGAGACGTGATTGTTTTGAATTTCTATCAAAAAAATCAAAAAGGCTCAAGCCTTCTATCAAGCATATTAGTATCTGATTTTGTTAAATACAATCATAAAGATTGGATTTTGAACGTAGCAAAAAACTATAAGATAACAGAAGAAGGTATCTTTCATGAAATTGGTAGTGTAAAAAATTTAAAAGTATTATCTGGGGATAGTGCACAAAATGCCTACAAATTAATGAAATATTCTGTTTATAGAGATAGAGAACTCACTAATCAGCAAATTTCAGAATATGTTAAACTTTTAAAACAAGAAAGAATGGATGATGAATATCGATTTATGTTAAATAAATACATTCAGCGTTTTGTTCATTCATTTATGTGTATTTTATTTGGTATATTAGGTTGTTTGCTTGGTTTTTCTAAACCCAGAGAGCAGAAGTTTATAGGAATGTTAATAGCTGTTGGTATTATTTTTGCATATTATATTACTATTCCATTTTTTGACTTACTTGCAGAAAAAGCAGTATTGTCTCCGTGGGTTACATCAATGATTGCCCCTGTTTGTTCTGTCATTTTAATTGTTATTTTGAAAAGAATAAAGGATTTATGATGATAATACGTATAATTATATGTTTCTTATTTTTGATTTGTTTATCCATTTCTCCCAATATGGCATATGCTTCTTGTCCATATAAAATTGTTCAAGAACCAAAGGGTGTATACATTATAGAAATAGCATCAACAAAAACAAGAGCTAAATTACAACCTGTAATTGTATCTGATTTAGAAACAAATTTTGATGTATATAAAAGATTGCGCTCACGTTTTGTTGTTAATGCAGGCTTCTTTGATCCCAAAAATCAGAAAACGGTTTCTTATGTTACTATAGATGGTAAAGTTGTTCTTGACCCGAAGCAAAATGAAAGTCTTATGAGTAATGCTGCATTAAAGCCATATCTTCCCAAAATATTGAACCGTTCTGAATTTAGGATTTTAGAGGATAACAAAGGTAAAATATTGTATGATATTGCTTCTCATAATGATGCTGTTCCTGATGGTTATATAATTAAGCATTCTATTCAAGCAGGTCCGATGTTAGTTCCTGTTTTAAAATTAGAAGAAGAGTTTTTCATATTAAAAAGAGATGGAAAAATTATTAGTGAATCTGCTTCTTCTCTTCATAAATATGCACGAACAGCAATTGGTATTAAAAACAATCGGGTATTTATAATTATTGCAACTAATGATGCTCCAATGACTTTAGAAGAACTTGCTAATTTTGCCCGTAATATGGGACTAGAAAAAGCTATGGCTTTTGATGGTGGTGGTTCTACTTCTTTTGATTCTCAAGAGTTACATATTATTTCCGAAAAGGATAATCAAGCCAGAAAATTGAAATCATTCCTTATGTTAAAGTGATTTTAAGTGGTCAAAAATAGCTATTAAACCGAGTTTATAACTGTTTATTCCAAATCCAGTTATTTGTCCAACACAAGCTGGGGCGGTTAATGATGTTTTTCTGAATTCTTCTCTTGTATGGATATTTGATATGTGTATTTCAACTGTTGGAATTGAAACTGCAAAAATAGCATCTCTTATTGCAACACTTGTATGCGTATAAGCAGCCGGATTCATAACTATACCATCATAAATATTCTTTGCTTCTTGAATTTTATTTACTAACTCACCTTCAATATTGCTTTGGTAGAATTCTACTTCTATATTAAGTTTTTTAGCTTCTTCTTTTATGTATACTTCTATATCTTTCAATGTTTGAGTACCGTATTTATCGGGTTCTCTTGTTCCTAATAAATTTAAATTTGGTCCATTTAAAAATAATATTTTCATTAATTTTCCTCGTATTTTTTTATTATTTTTTTTGTTAATTCTCTTACTTTTTCGTCTTCTTCTAATATTTGATCAAGAGTTGGATTATCAATTGATTTATAATTATCAAAGATTGATTTTGTAATTTTGTATATATCCAAGTACTTTATCTTTTTATCTAAAAATGCAAATACAGCTTCTTCATTTGCTGCATTCATACAAACCGGAAATGTCCCTCCTAATTTTCCTGCTTTAAATGCAAGAGATAAAGAAGGGAATTTTTCATAATCAGGTTCATAAAATTCCAATTTAGCAGCTTTAATGAAATCAAAGCTTTCTGTCTCTATACCTTCAACTCTATCAGGATAAGTAAGTGCATATTGTATTGGAATATGCATACTTGGTATGCCTATTTGAGCTATTATACTTCCATCTACAAATTCTACAGCACTATGCACATAACTTTGCGGATGTATTACTACTTTTATATCTTCATAATCAAAATTAAAAAGATGGTGGGCTTCTATTACTTCAAGTCCTTTGTTCATTAATGTTGCAGAGTCTACAGTGATTTTTTTCCCCATATTCCATCTGGGATGTGCTAATGTTTTATCTAAATTTGCATGTTCTAATTCGTTTTGTGTTGAAGTGCGGAATGGCCCTCCTGATGCTGTTATAATTAATTTTTTGACGTTCTTACCGCCGTTTATACATTGGAATATTGCTGAATGTTCACTATCTACAGGTAATATTTGAACATTATTTTCTCTTGCCAATTTCATTACTATATCACCAGCCATAACTAATGTTTCTTTGTTTGCAAGTGCTATATTTTTCTTTTTCTTTATTGCTTCTATTGTAGGCTTTAATCCGATTTTCCCTGATACTGCAACTAATAAAGTATCTATCTCATTTAAAGTCGCCAGTTCTATTAAACCTTCATTCCCATATAGTATATTTATATTTGGGAATTCTTTTTTTAATTCAATTGTGTCAGTTTCGTTTTTTACCGACACACACATTGGGGAGAATTTTTTTATTTGTTCTTTTAATAATTGAATATTGTTTCCTGCTGAAAGCGCTATAATTTCAAATTTTTCAGAAAGTTTGTCTATAACTTCTAAAGCTTGTGTTCCAATTGAACCTGTTGAACCTAAAATTGCAATTTTTTTTCTCATTTTATGCTCTGCCATATATGTCTTCTAATCGTTCTATGTCATTTTCATCTAAAATGTCACCTTGCTGAATTTCTAGTACCTTTAATTGTTCTGTGCCAAAGTTTTGCAATGAATGTATTTCTTCAAT
>CALUQL010000060.1 GCA_944322895.1 Candidatus Gastranaerophilales bacterium | reverse complement strand
CTTGGGAAGGTTGCATTCTACCACTGAATTACACCCGCAACTTACTGTTATTATATCACCAGTTTATTAAAATGTATCTTTTTTGCAAGTTATTCTTTATCCGATTATAATTTGTAATTATGAAAGGTTTATGATTAGTGAATAATAGAAAAATATACATAATTGGCGCCGGACCTGCTGGGTTGAGTGTTGCATACTATTTATTAAAAAATACTGATTTTAAACCAGTTATAGTTGAAGAAACACCTTATATTGGTGGAATATCCAGAACTCATATATATAATGGTAATAGAATGGATCTTGGTGGGCATAGATTTTTTACTAAGAATGATGAAGTTATGAATTTATGGACCGAGTTGTTTAAAATTCAAACAATGCCTTCTAAAGATTCAATATTACTGAATGGTTATTTGCCTGATGAAAATATTAATAAAATAGAATCTGACCCAGAGAAAAGTGATAATGTTTTTTTGAAAAGAAGAAGAGTCTCAAGAATTTATTTTCTAAAAAAATTTTTTGATTATCCTATAAGTTTTAAATTAGAAACTTTTCTTAATTTAGGGCTTTTAAATTGTATATTTTCAGGTGTTGGTTATTTAGTTTCTTGTATTGCAAAAAAGAAAGAGACCTCTCTTGAAAATTTTTATATAAACAGGTTTGGAAAACCTTTGTATAAGATGTTCTTTGAAGATTATACAGAAAAACTATGGGGCATTCATCCATCTAATATTTCGCCTGATTGGGGTAAACAAAGAGTTAAAGGTTTATCTATAAAAAAAGTTTTGCAAAATTGTTTTAGAAAAAAATCAGATAAGGTTGAAACTTCTTTAATAGAAGAATTTCTATATCCTAAAAAAGGACCGGGGCAGTTCTTTGAAACAATGGCTAATCAAATAGAAAAAATGGGCGGTAGAATTATTTTCGAAAATTCTGTTGTAGGCATTGATTTTAATGAGGGCAAAATTTCTTCTTTAAAAACAAAAGATAAATTAGGCAATATTAATACTTTCGATTGTGATGTTGTATTTTCTTCAATGCCTGTTAAAGATTTAGTTGCATCTTTTAATACCGATATTGATAATGAAATATCTGATATCGCTGAAAATCTTCCTTATCGTGATTTTATAACAGTTGGACTATTGCTAGATAGATTAAAGGTTAAAAACAATACAAAGATAAAAACTGTAGGTAATATAATTCCTGATTGTTGGATTTATATTCAAGAAAGAAATGTAAAACTTGGTAGATTACAGATTTTCAATAATTGGTCGCCATATATGTTGAGGGATTTTGAAAATAATGTATTTATTGGGCTTGAATATTTCTGCAACGAGGGTGATTCATTTTGGAATATGGATGAATCAGCATTTATAGAAATGGCGGCCAATGAACTTGAATCTATAGGTATAATTGATAAAAAGTCTATAATTGATTCAACAATTATTAAGGTTAAGAAGGCTTATCCTGCGTATTTCGGAACCTATAAGGATTTTAATAAGTTGCGAATATATTTAGATTCTATTGAAAATCTTTATTGTATAGGTAGAAACGGACAGCATAGATATAATAATATGGATCATTCAATTTTAACCGGTTTTGAAGCTGCAAGAGCTTTTATTAATAATACGTCTAAAGAGACTATCTGGAAGGTAAATACCGAAAATGAATATCATGAAGAGAAATAATACATTTGAAATAATATGTTTTTTCATATTTTGTATAGTTGTAATCTTTGTTTCAATATTTCATGAACCTTGGTTTGATGAATTTCAAGCTTGGGGAATATCAAAAGATTCAATATTCAACATATTATTTGTAATACCTCATTATGAAGGCCATCCGCCACTTTGGCATTTAATCCTTAAATTATTTTCTTCGATTAAAATACATCCTGAAATAGGTATAAGAATACCTAATATATTATTTATGTTTTCTGCTGTATGGCTTTTAATTTTTAAATCGCCTTTCCACAAATTAATTAGATTATTGTTACCGTTTACGTACTTCTTTATATATCAATATTCAGTAGTAAATAGACCATATTCTATTTTTTGTTTTGCAATGTTTTTAAGTGCAGTTTTTTATAAAGAAAGAGATAAATATCCTTTTCGATTTATCTTGGCGCTTATACTTTTGTGTATGTCTTGCGCATATGGGATGGTAATAGCTGTTGGTATTGTGATAGTTTGGTTCTTTGAAATAATAAAAGAAGATAATTTTCATATTAAAAGTTTTTTTCTCGATAAAAGGTTTAAGTCTATATTACTTATATTTTTTGTATGTTTATTCTTAACAATTATTATGATTCCTTATAAAGATACTTATGCTGTTTCCTCTAGTATAGCACATGACTATAAACTTAAATTTCTATATTCGTTTTTTATTCTTCCTTGTGATGCATTATTTTATAATTTTCTTGATATAAAAAGAATGGATTTATTTAATCTGGATTTGTCTGAATTCTTGAAAATTTTTAATAAAGCTAATTGGGGTATTCTTTCTTCTTTTTGGAGCGGTTGTTTTCTTGGAATAATTGTTAATGTAGTATTATTTATTATTTTCAAAAAATTAAATAAACTCTTGCTGTTTTATGTTCCGTATTTGATGTTCCTTGCATTTTCAGTTGTATATATTGGACCTCATCATATAGGACTCTTAACGATATATATTGTGACTATATTTTGGTGTGTTCTTCAAGATTCTCAGATTTTAAAAAAAGAAATGAATGTTTTATATATTGGGATTGCTATTTGTATTGCTATTCAAGTCTATTGGGGGATATGTGCAATTAGTAATGAAATTAAATATGATTATTGGGCTTCTAGAACTATTGCCAATTATATAAAACAGAATAACCTTGATAGATATAAAATTATGTCAAATTGGTATTATGGTGGCGTTGTATATGTGAATAAGAAAACAAAACGATTATATTTAGGAAAAAGACTTCTTTCTGATTCCGAATATGCTCATTTTATAAATAATTTTGAACAAAAACGGATAGAATATTTAAATATGCAATCTGATGCTGTCTGTATCAATCAATATTTTGATAAGAATATATTTTTAAATTTTAGTAATGAAAATAATAAACCTTATATTTTATTAAAGAAGTTAAGTGATGATGAAAATAATAAACTAGGAGAAGAATGGAGAAGACAAGGTGTTCCTGAAATTGCAATAGGGAATATTAATTTAAATAGAATCTATGACGCTCAAACTTTATCTAAATATCAATACATTCCTCTGAAAAATTTTAGTTTTCATAATTTGTGGAAAGATAAGGTTAATGGTAATATAAGAAGAATTTATATAAGAAAAGATATTTATGATAGAGATTTTCTTTTTGATAAAAAAGATTAAAGATTTAATTTCAATTGTTGTAATTTATGTTTGTAACATTTGATAAAAAGATTTTCTTCTATAATTTACTTATATTAAAATAAATCTATGAATAGAATAAAACAATTAAGTGTTAATCTTATAAATCAAATTGCAGCAGGTGAAGTTATAGAAAGACCGGCTAGTGTTGTTAAAGAACTTGTTGAAAATTCTATTGACGCAGGTGCGAACAAAATTGAAATTTCTATTGCAAATGAGTGTCGTAATATTCGTATTGCAGACAACGGTTCAGGTATTCATCCTGATGATATTGAACTTGCTTTTACGAAACATGCTACAAGTAAATTAACGGATGAAAATAGTCTTTTTAATATTCAAACGCTTGGTTTTAGAGGTGAAGCCCTGGCAAGTATTATCTCTATTGCTAAAGTTAATTGTACGACAAGAACTGCTGATTTTGATTATGGTACTTGTGTAGAGTCTCAAAATTCAGTTGTTAAGACTTCTAAAGTTGGTTGTGCAAAAGGCACAATTATGGATGTTCAAGATTTATTCTTTAATCAACCGGCACGTCTTAAATTTTTAAAGAGTGCTAAAACAGAATTTGCATATATTCAAGAATTAATTCAATCCCTTGCTATTTCACATCCGGAGATTGCTTTTATTCTTAAAAATAATAACTCTAATATAATAAATACAACTCAAAATGCTGACTTGTTAACCAGAATTACGGAAATATATTCAGCGGATATATTAAAAGAGCTCAAAGAAGTTAAGAAAACAGATGTTCTGTCTGGTATTACAATTACAGGTTTTGTTTCTGTTCCAAGTTATACTCGCTCAAGTAAAAAATCTATTTATACCTTTGTAAATTCAAGAGTTGTAAAATGCCCCATTTTAATGAAAGCTATTGATGTTGCATATAAAAACATGATGCCAAACGGACGTTATCCATTTGTTGTTATTAATATTGATATTAATCCTGAAGAAATTGATGTTAATGCACATCCTACTAAACGAGAGATAAGATATAAAAACCCTAATCAAATTTTCAATTTTGTTCAAAGTGCAGTAAATTATGCATTGTCTGCTAATAATATTAAGCATATTGATTCTATTGCACAACAAGAAGATAAAGTTGTACCCTTTTCTGAGATTTTTTCTGAAAAAGTTGAAATATTAGAAAAAGATGATAAAGAAACTATTTTTCCATTAAATGTTAAGAAACAAAATGAAAAAATTGAGCTTGAACCTATAAAGCATTCTCAAACCAAAATAGAAATAAATTTTGAAACACCTGTAAAGGCCAATAAAATAAATGTTATAGGACAGTTAAAAAATACTTATATTCTTGTTGAAAATGAAGATAATCTTGAAATTATAGATCAACACATAGCAGAAGAACGCTACATATATGAAAATTTAAAATCGCAAAAAGAAATAGCTTCTCAGTTATTAATAATTTCTGATGTTTTGGATATAGAACCAGAGGATATGGAAATACTTGATAATGCAAAATCTAATCTTTTAAAGTTTGGATATCAAATAGAAAAAGTTTCAGATAATCAAATTATATTCAAAAAAATTCCTCAAGTATTATCTAATGTGAAACCGAAAGATATTCTCTCTGAATTACTTCAAAATTTAAGAAATTCTATTGATAATGATTTAGATACAATAGAAGAAAAAATACTTATAACGACATCATGTAAAGCGGCAATAAAAGCAGGAGATAAGTTAACGCCTTGGCAAATGGAAGAGATTGTAAGAAAATTAAGAACTACAAAGAATCCCTATACGTGTCCGCATGGCAGACCAATCTCTCATTTTATTCCAATAAAGGAAGTTGCATCGTTTTTTGCAAGAAATATGTAAGTTATTGTGGTAGAATAGTTTTGTGACGAAAAACAGGATAAATTTATATAGATGATTAGCTTTTTAGGACTTTGTGTACAAAATTTTATCCAAACATTGAAGTACATTTTGGGTGGAAATGTTAAATGGAAAAATGTAATGTCTCAAGCAGCTATGATAAGTTACGATTCATTACCTATTGCATTAAGTATAGTTTTTATTGCTGCGGTTGTAATTGCTCTGCAGGTTTCAAAACAGTTTTTAATGACAGGAGCTGAAAGCTATGTTGGAGGCTTTCTTGCTGTAGCATTAATTCGTGAGTTAGCGCCAGGCTTCGCTGCTTTGGCTATTAGTGCAAGAGCAGGTACTGCAATAAGTGCTGAAATAGCAAACATGCAAGTTACATCTCAAGTGGATGCCATAAAAACTCTAAAAGTTGACCCAATTGGATACTATTTTGCACCAAGAATTATATCAGGTGCAATTACTGTTCCTATGGTTGTTATACTTGCTGAGTTATTTGGTATTCTTGGTGGTATGATTATTTCTTATTATGCAATAGATTTACATCCTAATCGTTATATGTCATCTGTTTGGTTATGGCTTAATACAAGAGATATTTATATAAGTATATTAAGAGGATTTGTTTTTGGCATAATTATTCCTCTTGTATGTGCTACGCAAGGTTATAAAACAAGTGGCGGTGCTAAAAATGTTGGTATATCAACAACAAAAGCGGCCATTAAGTCTACGATATTCTTGCTTATGGCCGATTTGATAATTACTTTTATTTTCTATGTTTGCTAATTAATCTAAATTAATTCCTGCAAGTCTTCTTAATTCATCAGGTCTTTGAGATTTCATTAAAGCATCTTCTGCTGTTACAAGTTTTTTCTTGTATAACTCTGCTAGTGCTGCTTCAAGCGTTTGCATGCCAGCTCCACCTCCGGTTTGTATTGCAGAATATATTTGTGCGGATTTTCCTTCACGTATCATATTGGCAACGGCATTAGTTTTAACCAAAATTTCTTGCGCCATTACACGACCTTTTTTAGTTCCGTCTGGTTGTAATTTTTGCAATAGAGTTTGAGCAAATACTGCTTCTAAACATCCACCTAATTGAACACGAATTTGTTGCTGCTGACCTTCCGGAAATACGTCAATAATACGGTCTATTGTTTGAGCAGCAGATGATGTATGCAAAGTTCCAAATACTAAGTGACCTGTTTCTGCTGCAGTTAGTGCAAGACCTATAGTTTCAATGTCACGCATTTCGCCTACCAGAATAATATCAGGGTCTTCTCTTAATGATGACTTTAGTGCATTTGCAAATGAACGTGTGTCTTGACCGAGTTCTCTTTGGTGGATAACGCTTTTCTTTGATTTATGTACAAACTCGATAGGGTCTTCAATTGTTAAAATATGTTCACTTCTTGTTTCATTAATATAGTCTATCATAGAAGCAAGTGTTGTAGATTTACCGCTACCGGTTGGACCTGTAACTAATATTAGTCCTCTTGGTCGTTCTGTAATTGTACGTACAACTTCTGATAATCCTAATGATTCAAATGATGGAATTACACTGTTAATTGTTCTGAATGCAGCTGCATATGTGCCTCTGTTTTTATATATGTTAACCCTGAAACGTCCCAAATCTTTTAATCCATAGGACATATCAAGTTCCCAAGTTTGTTCTAGGGTTCTTCGTTGTTCATTATTTAACATTGGAAATAACAACTCTTCAACCCCTTCCGGTGTATATGGAGGGTATTTTGTTCTTAACAGGTTACCATCAACTCTTATAACGGGTGGTAATCCTGCTGAAATATGCAAGTCACTTGCTCTATACTGTACAACTTCTTTTAATAAGTCATCAATTATCATCTCATACCTCTTAAATTCTTATTTAATAAGAATATGATACCTTTTTCTTCTATTTTATACAAGTTCTAGAAAATTTCGATTTTTTCCAAGCATAATAAATTGGAATTCCCGTTGCGATGATAAATAGCGTTTTTATTGAGTTTGCAAACTTATGTATTGTTAAAGAATATATTATGAAGCTTCCTACAATAATGAAAAATACTCCAAATATACTATTAACCTTGTTTTTAATAGTGTCTTTGTTCTTTAGTCTATATATGAAAATACCTATTGCTGTCAGTACGTAAAAGATTAATGCTGCATATATAACATAATCCAGAAGTTCACTGTAGTTACCGCAAAAAACTATAAATACTGATGACCATATGCATTGTAATAGTAATGAATTTTCAGGAACATTTGTTCTATTATTAACAATAGCCAGTTTGTTAAATAATAGTCCGTCTTTTGCCATTTGGTAATAAACTCTTGCCCCTGTCATAATTAATCCGTTTGCGCTTCCGCAAGCAGATATTAATATTATTATTGCAATTATAATTTTGCCTATAGTCCCTGTAATATTTTGCATTAATACAACTGCAACGATATCTTCGGGTGAAGTTTTTATTTGTTCTATAGGTATTGAACATACATATAATATATTTATTAGAAGGTATAGAACCATTACTATAACAACTCCCCAAAACAGAGCTTGAGGTATATTTTTTTCAGGATCTTTTACTTCTGCTGAGATAAAAGTTATATTATTCCAAGTTACCATTGCAAATATAGCGCCAACAGTTGCTGTTGAAATAACTTCTAGCGTTGAAAATGAGAAATGAGATAGTTTTAATAAATATGGAAAATTCTCGGTTATTATATCTATGTTGCAGCCTAAAAATATGCCAAAAACAATTACTCCGACTATAGACATTACTTTTGTTATTGTAAAAATATTTTGTGTTATAACACCATATTTTATGCCGCGTGAATTTATATATGTTAACAAGCAGCACACAAGTAAAGCACATAATTGTTGTGTTGAAAAAGAAAAAAATGATGTTTCTATAAGATAATTTGTTGAACTTATTTGGGGGAATATTATTCCTAAAAATTTTCCAACCGCAATACACACAGCTCCAATAGTTGCAGTTTGTATTACAAGAAGCAATGACCAACCATATAAAAAGGCTGTTAAATCGTTAAACATTTTCTTTAGAAATATATATTGTCCGCCGTCTTCTTTTATATTTAAGACTGGTTCTGCGTATGCTATTGCGCCGGATAGAGAAAATAACCCTGCTAATAACCATACAACTAGCAATAAAAAAGCTGTTTCTACTTGTCTTGCTATGTCTGCAGAAACAATAAATATTCCACATCCAACCATAGAACCAACAACTACGGAAATAGAATCTTTTAAATTTAATGTCCTTTTTAGATCATTGCTCATTTTTAAACCATGCTTTGTTCAAATTGAATATTAGATTATGTCTTTTGCAATATCCTATTAGTTCTGCTTTTATATCTTTTAGCATTACAAAAATTGCTATTAAGTTTGGTGCTGCCATTACAAGATATGTAGCATCAGTAAAATCTATTACGCTCTTTATATTCATTGTTGATCCGATTATTATGAACATACAAAATATAAACTGGTAGCATTTAATACGCTTTTTACCTTCACCAACAAGGAAAGTCCAAGCTTTTTGTCCATAATATGCCCAAGAAAGAATTGTTGATATTGCAAATAGGATAATTACTAATGCAAGTATATATGGAAAAAATGGCATTACTGTCGCAAAAGCAGAGGATGTTAATTGTACGCCTGTTATTCCATCTGTATAGTTTAAATATTCGCCTGTTAATATTATTACAAATGCTGTCATTGAACATACAACAACGGTATCGAGAAATGGTTCAATCATTGATACAAAACCTTGTGATGCCGGTTCATTTGTTTTCACTGCTGCATATGCGATGGGAGATGAGCCTATACCAGCTTCATTTGATTGTATTGAACGTCTTAAGCCTATTATTATTGTTCCAATAATTCCTCCGTATATTGCATTAGGGAAAAATGCTTCATGAAATATTGTGTATATAGCATGTGGGATTTGTGTGAAATGTGTCAAAATGATAATTAATCCTGCAAAAAGGTATAAAATACACATTGCAGGTACTACTTTTGATGTTACTCTTGCTATGCTCTTTATTCCGCCTACTATTACCAGTGCTATAATAAAAGCAACAATAAATCCAAATACCCAAGTGTGATCATTAAAAAAGCTGTTTTCACCGCCTGTAATTAATATAAATTGTTCTGCGGCTTGATTTGTTTGGAGCATACATCCGCCGCCAACAGTCCCCGGCAGACAAGCAAGCGCAAATATATATGCCAGAGTTTTACCTAGTTTATGATAACCCTTTTGTGCAAATCCATGTTCAATATAGAACATTGGACCACCAGAAACACTTCCGTCTTTATTAAATTTCCTATATTTCAAAGATAGAGTTACTTCGCAAAACTTTAATGCCATACCAAAAATAGCACCAAAACACATCCAAAACATTGCTCCCGGTCCGCCTATAGAAATAGCTATTGCGACACCTGCTATGTTACCCAAACCTATTGTCCCTGATAAAGCTGTTGCTAATGCGCCAAAAGATGATACTTCTCCTTTATGTCCGTCGTGATCTTTTTTATGAAATATCTGATATAAAGCGTGCTTGAATCCCCATATACAAATGCCTCTCAAATAAAATGTACAAAAAATACTTGTTGCAATCATTAAAAAAATTAAAATAGGAACTTCTGCGCCAAAAATTGTTATTGGGGCAAATATAAAATCAGAAAATTCATCAGAAAATGGTGCAAAGTATTTTTCTATTGCTTCATCAACGCTAAATGCGTTTGCTTTATTCGTGCATAATAACAGATTTAAGACAGTAAAAAAAACAATGCGATTTATCATATTTAATCTCCAACTTCCTCGACTTATTTATTTCTGCACGACCATTCAAGAATATAAAAAACATATCTTAAGTACAAGTGAATTAACTTATAGGACTTACAAAGTGTTACATTAGTAATTCTAATAATAATTTGATGTATTATAAAATTATTATTTATATAGGTTTGTATTATGCAAAGAATCAAGCAATTTCTTTTATTTAATAAGTTTAATTTACTTTTGTTGATTTTATGGTTAATGGTAGTTTTATTTACTATGTTCCATCATGAACTATGGAGAGATGAAGCTCAAGCTTGGTGTATTGTTAGAGATTTGAATTTTATAGATATATGTAGTGCTGCAAGGACTGAAGGACATCCTCTTTTATGGTATCTAATTTTATATCCTTTTGCAAAATTTGGTTTCCCTGTTGAAATAATGCAAGTTATATCCTTATTTTTTGTTTTTATTTCTATTATATTTCTGCTTTTTAAATCACCATTTAATAATTTTGAGAAATTCATTATATGTTTTTCTTCAGGCTTATTATATTTTCTTCCTATTGTTGCAAGGAATTATTCTTTAATTCCTATTTTTCTTTTTATGCTTGCATTGATATATCAAGATAGAGATAAAAAACCTTTTTTATACTCTATTTTTATAATTCTTCTTGCAAATACTCATATTTTAATGTTAGGCTTTTCACTTATTATTTCTCTCATCTTTTCTATTGAATGTTTGAAAAAAACTATTGAAACGAAAAATTATAAGATACTTTTACCTTTAGTGTTATTATTTTTTAATTTTTTATCGTTCTTCATTATGTTTAAAGATTCACAAAGTGAAAATTATATTATAAATCAATACTCTCAATCAGGTTCAAATATTATAAATCTTCTTTCTAATTATGCGTTGAATTATTCTATTCCATTATTTAAAAATATTGAATTTCTAAATTTTATAGTTTTTTTATCTATAATAGTTTCCATTGTATGTGGATTGATAAAATCTAACCCAAAAATTTCAGTAATTTTTACTGTTAGCTTCTTGTATTTTGTATATGTGTACGCAAAGGTATGGTTTGGTGGTGTTCCTTATCAAAAAGCCTATATTCTGCTTTTAATATTAGTTTTTTGTTTTTGGATTGTGAAAAATCAAGCAACAGATGAATCTAATAAGATTTTAATAGTTGCATTTAATATTGTATTTATACTTAGTGTTCTTCTATCTCCCATAGTTATATTAGGAGATTTAAATTATAATTTTTCAGGAGGAAAACAGATTGCAAAGTATATAGAAAAACATTTATATGAAGAAAAAAACTTTATTATTGTTGGTTCTCCGTATTTGTTTTCATCAATTTCAGCATATTTGCCTGATAAGAAATTTTATAGTCAAGATATAGAACAGTATGTATCGTATTTTGATTTTTCAAAATCTAGTAAGAAACAAGAACAAGAATTTCCCGTTGATGCAAAATATTATATTGTTCAAGAAAATTTTGTATTACCTAAAGAACTTGGTTTTATACAAATTTATTCAAGCGATAAAGTAAATATTAGTTCTCAAAAAAATAGAGAAGTTTTTAATATTTATTTTAAACAATAAGAAAAAAGCTATGATTTAATCATAGCTGTAGATTAGGGATATGTGTATCATCGTTTTTTCCAAGGAATATAG